>JASGMW010000011.1 GCA_030156225.1 Methanofollis sp. | reverse complement strand
ACGAGCACATAGTCCGCCTCGTCGATGAGCGGCGCATAGGTGGTCGGGTCGGACGGGCAGTAGGAGAAGGTGAGTTCGTCCCCATCTGCGAGATCATTCGCTCCGAGCCCTGCCGGCGCCGCCTCGCCGTTGACGAATATGTTCCAGGACCGTGCGTGCTCCTGTGTCCAGTCCTCGTTTTCGACGCCGTCGATATCTTCGAGGAAGCCTGTGCCGCCCGGTCGAGCGCTCCGAGATCGGTGGTGCGGTTGATCATGTAGGAAGCAGACGCGTTGTTCGAGGGCACGAAGGTGAACGCGGTGTCGGTGAGTGCGACCGTGCCGTCCCAGATCACTTCAGGACCCGGGCGTCCCGCGCCGAAGGCATAGAGCCGGTTGTTCTCGGCACCGATATACAGCACGCCGTCCGAGACGGCCGGCGAGGAGGCATAGAATGCGGCATATGTGCCGTCGCCCGGGTCAGGCAGGGCATACGACCAGAGTTCGCTGCCGGTGGTCGTGTTCACTGCATACAGGGTGCCGGTTTTTTCATTGGTTCCGAAATACACGATATCCCCGGCAACCACCGGCGAGAGATCTGTCTGCGCGGCCGGACAGGTCCAGCGCGCGGCGCCGGTCGCGGCATCGTAGGCATGAAGGCCGTCTGACGAGCCGGCGATGACGGTCCCGTCTACAACGGCGGGTGTCGAGAATGTCCCGGCGATGCTTGCGTTCCAGACCTCCGCTCCTGTTCCGGCGTCGAGGCCGTAGAGACGGTCAGCCGTCGTCAGATAGACCGATCCCTCATCGACGACCGGCGTCGATTTCACGGCGGCCGGGAAGACGGCGCTCCACACCCCGGTGCGGGTCGTGGTATTGATGCAGAAAAGGCTGCTCCCGTTTCCGGCGATGAAAACCTTCCCGTCTGCGGCCGCAGGTGAGGTGAAATAGCCCACGCCGCCTCCGGTGGGGAACGACCATGATTCGGTCCCTTCGGGTGTGAAGGCATGCAGCACGCCGTCCCCTGCGGAGAGGACGTACACCGTTCCTTCATAGACGAGAGGAGAAGACGAAAGCCCGAAATACCCGGTGGTGTCGATCTGATCGCTCGACCAGCAGGTGTCGCCGGTCGCGGCGTCGACGGCGTAGAGCCGTCCGTCCGTCCCGCCGAGGTACACCTTTCCGTCATCGACGGCGGCGCCTGAAACCGAACCGACAGCGGCGCCGCCGAGTTCGTTCGTCCAGAGAACCGCTCCGGTGTCGGCGTCACAACAGACGAGGCCCATCGGGTCGTTGTCGCTGAAGTTCATGTCCGGCCATGTGGGGACGTAGACCAGTCCGTCATGGACCACCGGCGATCCGTCAGGGAACTCGTCGATCCCGGCGGACCAGAGGAGCGTGTCGTTCAACGGTCCGGGTCCCGGGGCCACACCGGTCCGCGCCGCATCGGCGTGGAAAAGCGTGTAATCGGCTGCCGCGGGTGCGGCGATGCAGATCAGCAGGATGCAGAGCATCCCTGTCCTGGTGAGGGAATACATACTCGATCAATCTCCATTTAATTATAGCATTTTAGTTTGAAAAAATAATGTGACATTAGGTGCACATAAATTGATCATTTTTCAACGCGGGTCTCGATCTGAACGGAAGACTTCAAATCTCCATTTTTCTCCCATCTCCTCTCTGACCGTTACGATTTTTCATTTTGAGAAAGTTTATTTGTATTAAAATCAAGAGTATTTGATCATTTGATGCATGCACGGACCTGGATGACGCCGATTTCTCTTGGCATTTTTCTCCTTCTGAGCATCGTGCTCACCACCGCCATCGGGGCAAGCGGATTTTCGCTGCTGGACCTCGATACCGCTACGGTCACTATGCTCCTCTTCGACGTCCGCCTGCCGCGGGTGCTCGCCGCGCTGCTGGTGGGCGCCGGTCTCGCCGTGGCGGGCACGGCGATGCAGGGACTTTTCAAGAACTCGATGGCAGACCCCTACATCATCGGCACCTCCTCTGGCGGGGCGCTTGGCGCCGCCCTCTCCATCGTTTTTTTCATGGGCTCCTTCCTCCCGGTCTTCGCCTTCGTCGGCGCCACCGCCTCCACCGTGCTCGTCTACATCATCTCCCGGCGCAACGGGCGGGTGGCGGTCGAAACCCTGCTGCTCTCGGGCGTTGCCGTCTCGATGTTCCTCTCGGCCTTTCTCTCCTTCATCATGTACATGGCCGGCAACAGCCTCCACCAGATCATGTTCTGGCTGATGGGCGGGTTCTGGAATATTTCATGGAACGACGTCTGGCTCGGCCTCCTCATCCTGCCCGGCTGCCTGGTCCTCCTCCTCTACGCGCGCGACCTCAACGTGATCTCCATCGGCGAGGAGGACGCCATCCACCTCGGTGTGGACGTGGAAATGATGAAGATCGTTCTCCTTCTCATTTCTTCATTCATTACCGGCATCGCCGTCTCGGTGGCCGGCTCGATCGGGTTTATCGGGCTGATCACCCCCCATGTGATGCGCATCCTTGTCGGACCCGACCACCGCCTTCTCATCCCCTCGGCGATGATGGCGGGCGCCGCCCTGCTCATGTGGGCCGACACCCTGGTCCGCATCCTCCCGACCGAGATTCCGGTGGGCATCGTCACGTCGCTCTTCGGCGCACCGTTCTTCATCTATCTTCTCAGGAGCAGGACCAGGACATGACAGGGATCATGGTCAGAACAGAGGATCTGGGCGTCTCCTATGGCGACACCCGCGTGCTTGAGGCGATCTCCATTGCGGTGAACGAGGGCTCGTTCATCGGCATCCTCGGCCCGAACGGATGCGGAAAGACCACGCTCCTGCGTGCGCTCTCTCGGATCATCGATCCCGCAGTCGGGACGGTGACAATCGACGGCATGGATATCGCCGGATACTCGTTCAGGGAACTTGCCACCATCCTCGGCGCCGTCCCGCAGGAGACTGCGGTCACCTTCGACTTCACCGTCGAGGAGATCGTGCAGATGGGCCGCCACCCGTACCTCGGGCGTCTCTCGTCGATGGACGAGGAGGACTATGCCGCCTACCGGCATGCGATGGACCTCACCAACACCGCATATCTTGCCGACCGCCTGATCACCGAGATCAGCGGCGGCGAGCGGCAGCGGGTGCTGATCGCCCGCGCCCTTGCCCAGACGCCGCGGGTGCTCCTCCTCGACGAACCGACCTCTCATCTGGACATCAACCACCAGATCGAGATCCTCTCGATCATCAGGGGGCTCACGCCCGGTGTGACGGTGATCAGCGTCTTCCACGACATCAACCTCGCCGCGTACTTCTGCGATACCATCGTCCTGATGGAACGCGCGCGGATCGCCGCCGTCGGGGCGCCTGCAGCGGTAATCACCGACCTGAATATCAGGACGGTCTTCGGTGTGGACATGATCGTCCGCACCCACCCCCTTACCGGCCGCCCCTATACGGTGCCGCGCTATGACCCGGGTCCGGTTGTCGAGCAGCCCCTGCAGGTGCATGTGGTCTGCGGCGGAGGCACCGGTGCGGAGACGCTCTACGCCCTCCGCTCCGCCGGCCACGAGGTGACGGCCGGCGTGCTCTCGGCGAACGATTCCGACTGCACCACCGCGGACGGCCTCGGGATCAGGGTCATACGGGAACTCCCCTTCGCTCCGATATCTCCGGCATCTCTGAAGGAATATTCGGCACTCCTCGATGTGTCCGATGCGGTTGTCGTGACCGGGATGCCGGTCGGCCCCGGCAATATCGACAACCTGCGGGAACTCGGGAATCATGCCGGCCTTCTGATCTTCCTGCTCTCTCCGGGCGAAGCCGGTACGGCGGATCAGGACTACACCGGCGGGGAGGCGACGTCCCTTTTTGAGGGGTTGTTGAACAGGGGTGCGGTACAGGCCGGGAGCGTTCCCGAACTCGTGAACCGCCTGGCGACGCTCAGGGCCGATCGCGCATGACCCGTATCGGCGTCTCCACCTACTGCCTGATGGATCGCTCCCTCGGGGATGCGCTGGAGACACTCTCGACGGAGACCGATCTGGTCGAGGTCCTCTCAGACTCCCGGCACTCGCTCTTCGAGTATGCGGACGTCTGCACCTCCTTCGATCTCCGCTACACCGTTCATGCCCCCACCACCGACCTCAACATCGCCCTTGAAAACGAGAGGATGCGGCTGGCCTCGATCCGGGTGATCGAAGACCTTGCCGGCGTATGCGACCGGATCGGGGCCTCGGTGCTCGTGGTTCATCCCGGTGTCTGCACGGACCTCCGCCGGATGGCGGCGTCGGCGCGTGCGCTTCGCCGATCCCTGGATGACCTCGCCCGCATGCAGACTGGATGCGCCGTCACGCTCGCCGTCGAGAACATGGGATCGTGGCCGTGCTGTCACTTCAGGGACACCGCTCTCCTTCCGGTTCTTGAGGAACTCGGTCTGGGTTTTGTCCTGGACGTCGGTCACGCCCGGCTCAACGGCAATCTGGAGGCATTCTGCACGGCCGGTGATCCCGTCCACTTCCACCTCCACGACAACGACGGCACAACCGACCTTCATGCAGGCTGCGGGACTGGAACAATTGATTTTTCGGCGGTCCTGGACGCGGTGCCCCCCCGCGCCACGGCGGTGATCGAGGTGCAGGACGCCGGTGCGGTCCGTCCGAGTCTGGCGTATCTGAACGGGATCTGATCCCGGCAGCGGTCTGTCTCAGAAAAGATTCTGACTGCCGGGCATATCCCGGTCAATCGCCCCTGCATCACACACGCTCTATCATGCGGGGTAAAGGTGTGGATCGGGAGGACGAAGCAGGTAGCCACGCCCACCCGGGTGCGGGGTCATTCACTTTTTCGTTCCTGCAAGTCGTTTTCCTTTCTCAGTCAGGGCGTAGTGTACGATGTTCCCGCCCACGGCCTCTCCACAGGCTGCGCACGAACACCCGATACAGCGACGTGAGGACGCCTCCGTGCGGGCAGATCCGGTACATCCCCCATCCCGCGCGATGAATCCGAGGCGTTCCATCATGAACAGTCGTTCGAGCAGGGCCTCCTGCTGCACACCCAGTTCCCTGGCAATCTCGGGGAGCGTGCACGTCTCTTCGGATATCCGTCGTGCGATCGTGCGCATCATGCCGCCCGAAGCCCCCTGAGGAACTCCCGACCCCAGGCAAAGAACCCGACGGCTCCGATTGCCGCCAGATACAGGAGTGGATTTATCGAGTCCGTGATCGCCCACCCGGATCCCTCTTCTCCGAAGAAGATCGTCTCGATTGCTCCGGCGCAGAGTGCAAAGAACTCCACCATCCCGAACAGAATCGAAAGGAGAATTCCGATGTAGATGAACACCGCGCCTTCGCCGATGTCCCTGAAGAGTTTCCAGGCGCCGGTCACAAAAACGGCCCCTATCACGAGCAGCACGAACCCGTTGAACGGATCGCCCGTGAGGAAGAGGGCGTCGAAACCGGGTTGCGGGCCGATGACGGTCCACAGTATCTGGAATATGCCGAGAACCACATAGAGTGCGCCGAGCACCGCCCCGAAGAGCAACTTCGTCATATCCTGCATATTACATACCTCCAGAGAAGATTCCGGCAAGATGTCCGACGATAAATGCCAGTATCCAGGCAGCGATCAGGCCGTACGCAACCGAAAAACCGGTCCATTTCCATGACCCGGTTTCTTTCTTGATAACTCCCAGCGTCGCGAGGCACGGGGTGTAGATCAGCACGAAGACCATCAGGGCGAGGGCCGTCGCTGCAGAAAGATTTGGATCGGCGAGAAGAGCCGACGAGAGCGATTCTTCCCCGGTCCCATAGAGCACGCCGAGCGATCCCACAACGATCTCTTTGGCAAGGAACCCGAAGATCAGCGCGACCGAGACCTTCCAGTCGAACCCGAGCGGCGCCACCAGCGGCTCTATCAGGTGTCCGAGCGAGCCTGCCAGACTTTCTGCACTTCCGTACTCGACACCGTACGGGAACGATGCCAGGACCCAGACGACGACAGCGCCGAAGAGGATGATCGTGCCTGCTTTCCTGATGTACATCGAGCCTTTGTCCCACATATGGATCAAACTCGTCAATGCCGTCGGGATACGATAGGGCGGCATTTCCATGATGAAAGGTGACGACTCTCCGGGAAGGATGGTGCTCCTGAAGAGTTTTGCAGATGCGATCGCGACGACGATCCCGAGGACATAGAGGAAGAAAACCACTCCTCCAGCAGCCTGTTGACCGAAGAATGCGCCGGCGAAGAGGACGTACACAGGGAGCCTGGCACTGCACGATATGAACGGATTGATCAGGATCGTGAGCAACCGGTCTTTTTCGCCCTCGATCGTCCGCGTTGCCATGATCGCAGGGACGTTGCATCCAAACCCGATCAGCATCGGGATGAACGACTTTCCGGGCAACCCGAGGGCATGCATCGGCCGGTCCATGACAAACGCGGCACGCGCCAGGTACCCGGTATCTTCAAGGATGGAGAGGATCAGGAAGAGAATGAAGATATTCGGTATGAAGACGAGGACGGCACCGACACCGCCGATGATGCCGTCGCCGAGGAGAGAGGCGAGCCAGGCGGGCTCGATCGAACCGGCCACGGCCTCAGCGAGCCATGCAATGGCTGTGTCGATGGCGGTGACAAAGGGAGATGCGACCGTAAACGTCAATTCAAACGCTCCCCACATCAGGGCCAGGAAGATCGGGATGCCGAGGTACCGGTCGGTGACGACGCGGTCGATGATATCGGAGGAGTTCATGCTCCTGGTATTGACGGTGCGAACCTGCGGCAGAATGGCGGCGATCGCCTCATAGCGCTTATCTGCCATCGTAGCCTCGTACCCGTCGGTATCGATGGAAGAAAGGATGTTCTGCACGCGGCCGGCGGCCGGCCCCTCCTGTATTCTGGCCAGGACATCTTCGTCTCCCTCCAGAAGTTTGACCGCAAGCCAGCGGAGAGGATAGCGTGCGGCGAGGGATTGATCAGTCTCAAGGACACCGACCAGCGACGCGATCATCCTCTCTGCATCGTCGCCGTAGCCGATCGTGTGTTCGTGGTGAGGCGAGGTCTCTGCCTCCTCGATCACGGCGTCGAGGAGGCTGGAAATTCCATCTTTCCTGGTTCCGACCGTGCGTACGACAGGCATTTCAAGAAATGCCGACAGACGGTCCCGGTCGATCGCATCGCCCCTCGCCTCGGCCATATCCGCCATATTCAGGGCGATGACAACCGGAGACCTGAGTTCGGAGAGTTGTGTCGTCAGGTAGAGATTTCGCTCCATGTTTGTCGCGTCCACGACCTGGACGACGACATCGGGTTTCTCCTCAAGGATAAAATCCCGTGCAACAACCTCATCTGCCGAATAAGCGGTCAGGCTGTAGGTTCCCGGGAGATCGACGACCTCGATCTCATAGCCGTTGTGACTGACCCGACCGGTCTTCTTCTCCACCGTGACGCCGGGCCAGTTCCCGACGTGCTGCCGCGCACCGGTGATGGCGTTGAAAAGCGTCGTCTTGCCGACATTGGGATTGCCGGCAAGCGCGATCCTGATCTGTTTCGTCATGCCGCCTCCTGCGTACCCCTGACAAGTATCTTCGTCGCCATCCCTCGCGAGAGCGCGTATCTGGCGTCGCCGACCGAGACGATGAGCGAGCCCCGGTTCGCGCACTGGACCTTCACCCGGGTTTCGGGGCAGAGGCCCATCCCGGTAAGGCGCAGCCTCATTCCTTTCCCGGCCCGGATCTCCGTGATCGTCGCCTCGGTCCCTGCAGAGAGAAAGGCGAGAGGGCAGACGCAGCTCATGGTTCGTCCCCCTGAACGACTTCTATCAACCTCGCCTCAGCACGTCGCAACGAGAGGCAGTACCCTTTCACCCGATATTCCGTGGGATCGCCGAGAGGCGCGGACTGGAGCGTCTCCACCTCCACTCCCGGCACCATCCCCATGGCGAGCACACGTTTTCTGAGCGCTCCGGACGCGCGGACGCCGACGACATGGCACCGGCACTTCGGGCCGATGCGATCAAGCGTGGTGATCTCCGTGCGTTCCGTTGAATCTGACGATTCCATGCATTATTTTCATTTATTTGGTCGATATAACCTCAATCCAAAATAGTTTTCGATCTCGTTGCCGCGGCCGAATTTTATTCGGATACATCGCAGGATCCGAGATCTGCCGTCGCCTGCCCGCGCTGTCTGATACCCGGACTCTCTCTGAATCTGTTGTTTTGGGCGACGTATCGCTCATAAAAAAGGGTGTATGGGCGTGCGCTCCCCGCGCACGACTTCGGCGCTCAGATCTTCGCGAACTTCGCCGAGAAGATCCCGACCTTCGTCCTGATATCGTCCATGACCGCCTGAGGTACCTCGGTATCCACGTTCAGGACCATGATCGCCTCCTCGCCGCGCTTGACCCGGCCGACCTGCATCCCGGCGATGTTGATCCCGGCCTCGCCGAGAATGGTGGACGCCCTGCCGATCACGCCCGGTTTGTCGAGGTGGCGGGAGATGATCACGCACCCCTCCGGGACCATGTCCATCGTGTAGCCGCCGATGGCGGTGATCCTGATCCGGTCCTTCGAGAAGACGGTGCCGGAAACGGTCTCTTCCATCGTGTCGGTCTTCACCCTGAGGGTGATCAGGTTCTTAAATCCCTGCGCTGCCTCGGTGACGGTCTCGGCCACCCTGATCCCCCGCTCCCTGGTGACATACTCCGCATTCACGAAGTTCACCGGCTCGCGCAGGATCGGGTCGAGCAGTCCCTTCAGGACGCTGCGGGTGATGTAGTAGGTGAAACGATTCTTCGCAAGGTCTCCGCCGTAGATGATATCGATCGATTCCATCCTGCCCTCCACGAGCTGGATGAGGAACCTGCCCATCTTCTCGCCAAGGACGGCGTAGGGCTCCATCAGTTCCTGCTGGTCGGGCGGGACCATCGGCACGTTCACCGCGTACTTGGCGGGTTCGCCTGCGAACACGGCGAGGCACTGCTTTGCGACCGAGACGGCGACATTCTTCTGCGCCTCCACCGTGCTCGCCCCCAGGTGCGGGGTCACGATCACGTTCTCGAGCGTCAGCAGCGGCGAATCAAAGGGCGGCTCGTTTTCGAAGACGTCGAGGGCCGCACCCGCGATCTTCCCGGAGACCAGCCCGTCGTACATCGCCTTCTCGTCGATGATCCCGCCGCGGGCGCAGTTGATCAGCCTGACGCCGTCCTTCATCGTGGCGATCCGCGCCGCGTTGATCAGGTGTCTGGTCTCGGGCGTCAGGGGGGTGTGCACCGTGATGAAGTCGGAGACCTTCACCAGCTCGTCCGCCTCCAGCAGTTCGACCCCCATCTGTGCGGCGTTTTCCCTGGTGATGAAGGGATCGTAGCCCACCACCTTCATGTCCATGGCGATCGCCCGCTTTGCGATCTCTCGCCCTATCCTCCCGAGACCCATGATCCCGAGGGTTTTTTCGTTCAGTTCGACCCCCATGAACTTCGAGCGTTTCCACTCCTTCTTCTTCAGGGAGGCCGTCGCCTGCGGGATGTTTCTGGCCATCGAAAGCATCATCGCGATCGTGTGCTCGGTCGCCGCCATCGTGTTCCCCGAAGGAGCGTTCGCTACCGGGATGCCGCGGCGGGTCGCGGCCTCGGTATCGATATTGTCGACGCCGGCCCCTGCGCGCCCGATATATTTCAGGTTCGTTCCCGCTTCGATCACCGCCGCCGTGACCTCGGTCCCGCTCCTGACCAGGATCGCATCATAATCTTTGATGACCTCGATCAACTGTTTTTCGGTGAGATCCGTGCGGACATCGACGTCGCACGTCTCCCTCAGGATCTCTATGCCTTCTTCGGCCAGCGGATCGCTGACAAGGACTTTGAATTTCAATCTAAACCCCATAGTGTATGGAGCCCTGCAGGTATTCATTTTTTTTTATGTTTTCTCTCCGGATCGGCGGGGCAGCAGACGGTTCCATCGGATAGAAATTGCTTCCGGTATCGTTCACGCCGTTCGGGTCGGTTCTATCTCACCTCTCCTTTTGCCGTCGATACACTCACGGCAGCAGGGGGAGAAACCATAAAAGGGGAATCTATAATATTCGTCATGCGTATCATATAGGTGGTGCGATAATGACCGAAATGCCCAACATTTTGTGGCTCGAAGAGATTTCAAAGGATGATATCCCGCTGGTCGGGGGAAAAGGCGCTTCCCTCGGTGAAATGACGTCTGTCGGGCTGCCTGTGCCGAAAGCATTTGTGGTGACCGCCCAGGCCTTTAGAAAGTTTCTGGTCCAGGCCGGACTCGAAGACTCCCTCTTCGACCTGCTCACCGACGTCGACGTTGAAAACAGCGAGGAACTCGAAGAAGTCTCCGGGACTGTCAGGAAGGCGGTCCTCGGTGCGAAGATGCCCGACGGCATCAGGGAGGAGATCATCTCGGCATATGGATTGATGGGACCGGACAGCATGGTTGTCGCCGTCCGCTCCAGTGCCACGGCCGAAGACCTTCCTGATGCGAGTTTCGCCGGGCAGCAGGAGACATATCTGAACATCAGGGGCGCTGCAGCGGTCGTTGAAGCGGTGCAGATGTGCTGGGCCTCCCTGTACGGCGCCCGTGCCATCTATTATCGGGCAAAACAGGGCTTTGACGACCGGACCGTCAACATCGCCGTCGTCGTCCAGCAGTTGATCCGCTCGGAGAAGGCCGGCGTCATGTTCTCGTCTCACCCTGTGACCGGCGAGCCCCTCACCATCATCGAGGGCTCCTGGGGGCTTGGTGAGGCGGTGGTCTCGGGCAGCGTCTCACCCGACAAATATGTCTACGACCGCCGCCTGAAGAAAGTCGTCGACCGGCTGATCTCGAAGAAAGAATCTATGATCGTCCCGGTCGGCGACCACGGCACCGAGCTCGTGGAGATCCCGGAGGACCGCCAGGACGAACCGGTCCTCTCGGACACCGAGGTCGAGCAGCTCGCCGCCTTCGCCGGGGTCTCAGAGGAGCACTATAATGTTCCGCAGGACCTCGAGTGGGCGATCGTCGGCACCACGATCTATATCCTCCAGTCCAGGCCGATCACCACCATCGGCATGAACGCGAAAGCAGAAGGGACCGGGGAGAGTCAGAATGCAGGTGCGGTCCTTCTTGAAGGCAACGGCGCCTCGCCGGGCGTCGCAAGCGGCCCGGTGATCCTCGTCAACGATATCAAGGACCTGGGGAAGGTAAAAGCGGGCGACATTCTCGTGACAAAGATGACCAACCCCGACATGGTCCCGGCCATGCGGAAGGTTGCGGGCATCATCACCGACGAGGGTGGTATGACCTGCCACGCGGCGATCGTCTCCCGCGAACTCGGCACGCCGGCGGTCGTCGGAACGAAGAAGGCGACAAAGATCCTGAAAGACGGCGATATCGTCACTCTTGACGGTGAGAAAGGCATCGTTTATGAAGGTGCGGCTGCCGCGGCTGCGGTTCAGGCCGTCGCCCCGGCGGCCGCCGCACCGGGCGCAGCCGTTGCTTCTGCGCCGATCGTCACGGCGACGAGCATCAAGGTGAACGTCTCCCTTGCAGAGGCTGCGGCCAGGGCCGCCGCCACCGGAGCGGACGGCGTCGGTCTCCTGCGGATCGAACATATGATCCTGGGCATGAACAAGACCCCGGGCTGGTATATCTCCCGGAATAAAGAGGAGGAGTTTATCACCGAGCTCTACAACGGCATCAAGGTCGTTCTCGACGCCTTTCCAGGCAAACCGGTCTGGGTCAGGACGCTCGACGCCCCGACCGACGAGTTCCGCAACATGCTCGGCGGCGAGACAGAGCCCGTCGAGCACAACCCGATGCTCGGCTGGCGCGGCATCCGCCGCGACCTCCAGAGCCCCGACCAGTTCAGGATGCAGATCGAGGTCTTCAAGCGCCTCTGGGACAGGGGTTACGACAACCTCGGGCTGATGTTCCCGCTGGTCGGCCACCCGGACGAGTTCCTGAAGGCGAAGGCGCTCATCGCCGACTGGGGCGTCGACGTGGACGCGGTCGAACTCGGCATCATGATCGAGATCCCCTCCTCTGCCATCCTGATCGAGGACTTCTGTAAGGCGGGCATCTCCTTCGCCTCCTTTGGAACGAATGATCTGATCCAGTACACCCTTGCCATCGACCGGAACAACGAACTTGTCTCATCGATGTACAGGCCGAAACACCCGGCCGTGCTCAAACTGATCAGGGACGCCATCGCCGTCTGCAGGCAGTACGGGGTAGAGAGTTCCATCTGCGGTCAGGCAGGTTCCGACCCGAAGATGGTCGAATGGCTCATTGAACATGGTATCACGAGTGTTTCGGCAAACATCGACGCCATCCAGAAGATCAGGGAGACGGCGGCGCGGACCGAAAAGAGGATCATCCTCGACGCTGTGAGACTTAAAAATGCGTGAAACCGGTCTATCCGAAGAGGAACTCTTTTCCTTCCTCTCACTTAAAAAAGGGGAGGATTCCCGGTACCATCGCGTGCTCAGTTCGATGTGCACGCTCCCCCACCCGGTTGCGGTGCGGGCGCACCAGATGTTCATCGAGGCGAACCTCGGGGATCCCGGTCTCTTCAGGGGTACCGCCTCCATCGAAAACCTGCTGGTGGAACGGGTCGGCTCCCTTCTCCACCACGCCGGGGCCGGCGGTTACGCCACCTCGGGCGGGACCGAATCGAATCTGCAGGCCCTCAGGATCTTCAAAAAAATGAACGGCTCCAGGCACCCGAACGTCGTCGTCCCGGAGTCGGCGCACTTCTCGTTTGAGAAGGCCTGCGACATCCTCTGCATGGAGATGCGGACGGTGCCCTGCGACCGGACGTTCAGAATGGACACCGATGCCATGCAGGAGCGCCTTGACGCCGACACCTGCTGCATCGTCGGGATCGCCGGGACGACCGAGTACGGCGTCGTCGATCCCATCGGCACGATCGCGGGGATCGCCCGGGACTATGAGATCCCGTTCCATGTGGACGCCGCCTTCGGCGGTTTTGTCATACCCTTCCTGAAACGGCCGATCCCCTTTGATTTCTCCCTGCCTGGCGTGTCGAGCATCGCCGTGGACCCGCACAAGATGGGGATGAGCACCATACCCTGCGGCTGTCTTCTGGTGCGCGAACCGTCCTGGTTCAACCTCCTCAACGTGGACACGCCGTATCTGACGGTGAAGCAGGAGTGCACCCTTGCAGGCACGCGCTCGGGCGGGTCGGTCGTCGGCGCCTTTGCGGTGCTCGAGTACCTCGGCCGGGAGGGCCTGCGCGCCGTCGTCGAAGGGTGCATGAAGAACACCGCGCGGCTCATCGAGGGGATGGAGACCCTCGGTTACCGGCGTGCGGTCTCGCCCGACCTGAACGTGGCGACCTTTGAGGGTGGAGCGGTCCCGCCGGGCTGGCACGTCTCCTGGACCCGGAGAGGTCACATGCGCATGGTCGTGATGCCTCATGTCCACCGCAGCGTCATCGAAGCATATCTCGAAGATACAGGTGAAATGAATGCTTAACAGACTGATCGCATCGCTGGAATCCTGCCCGATCGTGCGGCGGGGAGCATACAACTATTTCATCCACCCGATCACCGACGGCGTCCCCCTCCTTGAGCCCTCCCTCCTGCGCGAGGTGTCGTGCGCGATGGTCTGCGTGATGGACCTCAGAGACGTCGACAAGATCGTCACCGCCGAGGCGATGGGCATCCACATCGGGACCGCCCTCTCGATGATGACCGACATCCCGCTCAACATCATGCGGAAACGGCAGTACTCCCTCCCCGGAGAGATCGCCGTCGACCAGTCGACCGGCTACTCCCATGGTCAGCTCTATCTGAACGGGATCGAGCGGGGCGACCGTGTCGTGGTGATCGACGACGTGATCTCCACCGGCGGCACGCTGAAGGCCGTCATCGCCGCCCTCGAGAAGGCGGGCGCAGAGGTCGTCGACATCTGCGTCGTGATCAGGCGCGGCGATCCCGATATCGGGCGTCCGGTCAGGACGCTGGTCAGCATCGACGTCGATGAAAACGGAGTCCATGTCATCGATACCTGCAGGTAACCTTGCAGAGCGGATCAGGCGCACCGGTGCCAGCCGTGTCGTCCTCCAGATCCCGGACGGCCTGAAACGTGAAGCCGTCCCCCTCGTCCTGGCGCTCAGGGCCGAAGGCATCGCGGTGGCGGCGATCGCCGGCGATCCCTGCTACGGCTCCTGCGACCTCGCCCTCGACGCCGTCGCCCTGACCGGCGCCGATCTCCTCGTCCATATCGGCCACGCACCGGTCGACGAGAGGAAGGGGGTGCTCTTCGAACATCTTCCCTTCGACTTCGATCCGGCGGTGGTGGCGGCGGCCGTCCCGCTGCTCGGGGGGCCGGCCGTCGGCCTCGTCACCACGGTCCAGCACGCCCACCTCCTCGACGAGGTCGCCGCCGTCCTGGCGGCGCACGGCATCGTCGCCGAAGTGGCGCCGGGCAGCGGGCGCACCCCCTTTCCCGGGCAGGTGCTCGGATGCAGCTATGCAAATGCCCGTGCGCTCCTTGCCCCCGAGATCCTGTACGTCGGCACCGGCGTCTTCCACCCGATCGGTGTCCAGATGGCGACCGGCAGGCGCGTCGTCGCCCTCGACCCCTATACCGGGGACGCGCAGGAGGTGAGCGCCGACCGCCTTCTTCGCCGGCGTTTCGCCCTGATCGAGCGCGCACGGGAGGCTGAATCGTTCGGAATCATCCTCTCCACCAGGAGCGGGCAGGCGCGCCCCGCACTTGCAGAACGCCTTGCCGCCCTCTCTGAAAAGGCAGTCGTGATCACGATGCGGGAGGTGACCGCCGCCGAGATGATCAACTTCGGTTGCGGGGCCTACGTAAACACCGCCTGCCCCCGTCTCGCCTACGACGATCAGGTCCGCTTCCCGGTGCCCCTTCTCGCCCCGCAGGAGTTCGAGATCCTCTGCGGGGTGCGGGCGTGGGAGGAGTACGAGGTCGACGAGATCTGAAGAGGAAAATATTTCGATCCTGAAGGAGAGGTTATGCCGTGAACCGGATACTCAGGTATGCCCTCATCTTTCTCGTCGCCCTCGTCGGGTTCTCTGCTCTGTTCCTCCTCCCGATGGCCGCAGGCTCGTCGGGATATATTATCGCCTCTCCCTGCACCCCCCGGGCCGGGGATTCGTCCGTCGTCGTCCACCTCACTACAGAGGATTTCGCCGCCCACCCTGCCCTGTCCGACCTTGTTGTGGAGGGAAAGAAAGTGCGCCGTCCCACGCCTCTCTTCTTCCTCTCCCCTTCAGGGGACGACTGGAGCCCGATCGTCCTCAGCAGGGAAGAGGAGGAGGTACTGTGGTGGACGTACATGTTTGTGCGGTCGGCGAACGGCACTGCTGTCCCGGTGTTCCTCGAGTATGACACGAATTGTTACAGACTGGCCCCCTCCCAGAGTTGATCCCTCCGGTACCTTCATCGGCTTTCCTCCCCCACCCTGGTACCGGGACCATGAGGCTTGTCCACCTTGAAATGGCGTTGCAACGGCTTTCCGGATTCTCTTCCCCGAAACCGGCCCTCGAACAGTACGCCACGCCTGCGGAGGTCGCGGCCCGCCTGCTCTTTCATGCCGCAGGCGAGGGTGCCGTCCTGGACCGGCGGGTGCTCGATCTCGGGTGCGGCACCGGCGTCCTCGCCTGCGGCGCGGCGCTGCTGGGCGCCGCCCCGGTCGCCGGGATCGACTGCGACCGCGGGGCTCTCGGGACGGCGCGGCAGAACGCGCGCGCCCTCGATGTCGAGGTGGCCCTGATCTGCGGAGCGGTCGGCCCGGCAGATCCTCTCCGACCTGATTCGTTCGACACCGTCGTCATGAACCCGCCCTTCGGCGCCCAGCAGCGGCATGCGGACCGGCCCTTCATCGACTGCGCCCTCGCCGCCGCGCCGCTGGTCTACGGTATCTTCAATGCGGGTTCACGCCCCTTTGTCGAGCGCTATATCGAGGGCCGGGCAGAGATCACCGCCGCAGTCGGCGGCGCCTTCACCATCCCCCGGACCTTCTCGTTCCACCGCCGGGACAGGGTGGACATCCCTGTTGAAATCCTGAAGATCGAGCGTGACAGCCTATGCTGAAAGAACTCAGATCAGTCCTCGGCCTTTCCCTGGGCCACTTCGTCATCGACATCTATTCGCCGGTCATCCCTGCCGTCCTGCCCGTCCTCATTGCAACACATGGATACTCGTATTTTCTTGCCGGCCTGCTCGCCGCCGCTTTCAATATCACCTCCTCCCTCCTCCAGCCTGCGGTTGGTTGGTTTTCCGACCGCAGAGGCGTCACCGTACCCTTCGCCGTCCCGTTCCTGCTCACCTCTGCCTGCATCGGGGTCTTCGGATTCATCGGCGACTATCCGGTTCTGCTTGTCTGCTCGGCCTGTGCCGCCGTCGGGGCCGCAATTTTCCATCCCGGTGCCCTTTCTGCCGTGAACAGGCTGGCGAAAGCAGAAAACCGCGGCAGACTCACTTCCATCTTCGTCATCGGGGGCAACTTCGGTTTCGCCGTCGGTCCGGTCCTTGCCGCAGTTGCCGTCGGTGCATTCGGCCTTCCCGGCCTCATCTTCCTGGTGATCCCCGGCCTTGCAACCGCGGCCTTCTCCAGGCTGATCTTCCCGGCGCCGGAGATCAGGAACAGTGCCGCCGGAGTGCCGACCGCAGCGCGCGCACCCATCTCCGTTCGTCCGGTCGCGATGGTGATCGGGGTCGGGGCTCTGCGGTCATGGGTGATCTTTTCCTCCACCGCGTTCCTGCCCACCTATTTCCACAATCACCTCGGGGTCGACCTGCTCACGGCAAACACCCTCGTCTCTCTGATGCTCGTCGCCGGCGTGATCGGGCAGTACGTCGGCGGCGTCCTCTCCGACACCTACGGGAGGAAGGAATGGACCGTCCTCGGACTTGCCGTCTCCATCCCCTTCTTCGTTCTCTTTCTTGCCGGTTCCGGGATGGTCTCGTACGTCGCTCTTCTCGTCTTCGGCTTCTTCCTCTGGTCCACCTTCTCGGTCACGGTGGCGATGGCGCAGGAGATGATGCCCGGCAATGTCGGGCTCGCCTCAGGGCTGATGCTCGGGCTCGCCGTCGGGGCCGGCGGCATCGGGGTGGCGGTAAGCGGAGCGCTTGCAGATACTTTCTCCCTTGAAGCCGCTCTTTCAACCTTCCCTCTGCCGCTGATCGCGGCGGTCGTGCTGACCGCGGTGTTGCCCTATCCCTGGAAATGGCTTGGGCGCCGGAATGCCGGAGAAATTCGGTGAAAATAGGGGAGCGCTCCCGGCGCTACTCTTTCTCGGTATTCTCTCTGAAGTAGAGATTGCAGTGGCACCGCCCGTCCTTCTCCACCTCGTCGCGGTGGTAGATGCAGGGGCAGATGATCTTTTTGTCCTCTTCTGGGTCGCCACTCCTGATGCGGCAGGGACAGTACTGTTCGCCGAAACGGATGGTGTTCCGTGCAAGCCCCCTGATCACGGTCTGGAACTGCTGATCGTCAGGGTTGAGCGTCCATCCGTTCTTTCGGGCATAATCTTTTGTCCGTTTCAGGATCTCCTCTTCAAGTTCTTCCTGAGTAATATCTGCCATGTGCATCACTGGTCTCCCTTTCGCCTTGACCTTTCCCCTTCATGCACCCGGCCCTGCTTCCTCGATGCTCCTGATCATGCCGAGGAAGATCCTTCTGCCGTCGGCTGAACCGAGCACCTCTTCAGAGGCGCGTTCGGGATGAGGCATCAGACAGAGCACGTTTTTCGCCGGGCCGCCGAGCACGCCGGTGATGTTCTCCGCGGCGCCGTTCGGGTTGGCCGCCGGGATGACATTGCCGTCTGCGTCGCAGAACCGGAAGGCGACCCGCCCCTCCGCGTTCAGGCGGGCGAGTACCTCCGGAGACGCGACATAGCGGCCCTCCTTGTGCGCGATCGGGACCCTGATCACCTCCCCCTCCCGGTAGAGACGGGTGAACGGCGACGCCGTCGTCTCGACCCGCAGGCAGACCGGTCGGCAGATGAACTTCGGGGTGGCGTTCGTCGTGAAGGTGCCGGGCACAAGGCCGCTCTCGGCCCCGATCTGGGCGCCGTTGCAGATCCCCAGCACCAGCCCGCCGGCCGCGGCGTGCCGCCGTATCCCTTCCATCACCGGCGTTCTGGCGGCGATCGCCCCGGCCCTGAGGTAATCGCCGTAGGAAAAACCGCCCGGCAGTATGACGGCGTCGTAATCTGTTGTAATACCGTCTTTGTACCAGACGAGATCGCAGTCCACACCGCAGACGTCGGAGACGGCATGCACCACATCGCGGTCGCAGTTGCTCCCTCCGAACTGGACCACCGCAAACCTCATGCGCCGACCTCGACCTCGTACCGGTGGATGACCGGGTTTGCAAGCAGCCGCTCGCACATCCGCTCTGCCTCTGCCTTTGCAGCCTCTTCGTTCTCCGCCTCGAGGGTGATGATAAATATCCTTGCGGTGCTCAGGAACCCGGTCGAAAAACCGAGGTTTGCAAGGGCGTGCTGGATCGCCCGCGCCTCAGGGTCAAGCATGCCCTCTTTGAGGGCGATGGTGATCTTTGCCGTGTACTTCATCATGTCACGCTCCGGTCAGCCGCTCTGCAACGGCGGCATAGGTAGCCATGACGTCTCCCCTGTCAAAGCGGTAGACGTCCTTGTCCATCGAGGTGCGGGTCTTCCTGTCCCACAGGCGCATCGAGTCCATGGAGATCTCGTCGCCGAGCAGGATCTCGTCGCCGTGCCGCCCGAACTCCAGTTTGAAATCGACGAGGTCGAGACCGATCTCGTCGATGCGCGTCCTGAGCAGGTCGTTGATCCGCAGGGCCGTCTGTTTCACTCCCGCGATCTCGTCGGCGGTCATCAGTTCGAGGGCGATGATGATCTCCTCATTGATCATCGGGTCGTGGCGGGTGTCGTCTTTGTAATCGAGGACGATCACCGGCGGGTCGAGGGGTGCGCCCTCCTCGAAGGGGTAGTTCCTGACGAGGGAACCTGCGGCGAAGTTTCTGACGATCACCTCGACCGGGATCATCTTCAGGGGGCGGACGATCATCGTCCGCTCGTCCTCCATCCGCACGAAATGCGACGGAATCCCGTTCGCCCCGAGATACTCGAAGAGATACGCCGAGACGCGGGCGTTATAAACCCCTTTTTCGGCGAGTTCGTCCTTTTTTGCACCGTCGAAGGCGGTGATGTCGTCCCTGAACGTCACGATCAGCTCGTCAGGTTTGTCCGAGCGGAAGATGGACTTTGCCTTTCCGCGGTACATGGGTTCCTGTTCAGTCACAAAGACCTCTCCTCAATCTGTTTCTGGAGGCGGCGGATCAGGCCCGCCAGCCTTTCGGGGTACCATCCTTTCCTGATGAACGCCGGGTAAATGCAGAGGCGCTCGCACAAACGTGCGTCCCCGACCAGCCCTTTCAGTTCCTCGATCTGCGGCCAGGGATGCTCGGGGTTCACATAATCGATGGTGAGCGGCGAGACCCCGCCGAGATCGTCGACCCCGCACCTGATCAGCGCGGCGGCGTCGGCGAGGTTCGGCGGGATCTGGATGGCGATGTCCGGGGGGAGGATCTCCCGCGCGCAGCGGATCGTCTCTGCCAGATCCGCCGTCGTTGCCGGTACAGCCCCCCCCATCTCTGTGCCCTCCTTCGGGCAGAAGTTCTGCAGGATGACCTCCTGGATGTGGCCGTAGCGGCGGTGCAGTCCTGCGATCACCTGGAGGGACTCTTCCCGGTCGGCGGCCGTCTCTCCGATGCCGATCAGCAGTCCGGTCGTGAAGGGGATCCGGAGTTTGCCGGCGTCTTCCATCATGGCGATGCGCACGGCCGGATCCTTTCCCGGAGAGTTCCGGTGCGCCGGAACCTCTGCAGTGGTTTCGAGCATCAGCCCCATGCTGGCGTTCACCTCCCTGAGACGATCGAGTTCTCCGTAGGTGAGCACGCCGGCGTTGGTGTGCGGGAGGATCCCTGCCGATATGGCGTAATCGCAGAGATCATAGCAGTAATCGAGAATATTGTCGTAGCCGGGCGCTGCAAGGTGATCGGAGAAACCCGGAACCTCGCCGGGACGCTCGCCGAAGGTGAACAGCGCCTCGGTGCAGCCGGCCTTCACCCCCTCCTCGATGGTTCGGCGCGCCTCTGCCGGCGGCATCACGCACCCCTCTCCCACCGGTGTCCTGAAGCCGCAGTAACTGCAGGCGTTTGTGCAGACGGTGGTGAGCGGGAGGAAGATGTTCCGTGAAAAGGTGATCACCCTGCGGTACATGCAGGTACCATTCCTCTTCAAACCTATGTAACCTTCGCGCCCCGTGGGGTGCGACGATTTTTCCGGGACTGTACTCCTGTCCCGCCACCGGCCCGTCGATATCAATACCCATGCCTTTTTTGGGTATCCCGCCAACCTCTGGTGGAATGGCCATTGACGCAGTCATCCCCTTCAAACCGAAAAACCCGAAGACCCGCCTCTCCTGCGTGATGGTACAGGAAGAACGCGAGACCTTCGCGCAGGCCATGCTCTCGGACGTCGTCGCTGCTGCTCAGGCCGGGGGCTGCCGCCCCCTTCTCCTCTGCACCGCCCCCTATGACCACCCGGGCGCGCGGACGCACCTCGATCCCGACGGCCTGAACGAATCTCTGAACCGTTTCCTTGCCGCTTCTGACGGCCCCCTCCTGATCATCATGGCCGACCTGCCGCTTGCAGACGGCCCTGCAGTCTCCAGACTGATCTCGACCGCGGCCGATATGGCGGTGGTGCCGGGACGTGGCGGCGGGACGAACGCGATCTTTCTGCAGGACCCCTCCCGGTTCAACGTCAACTACTACGGCGCAAGTTTCCTGAAGCACATGCATATCGCGGCAGACGCCGGACTTTCCGTGGAGGTCGTAGATTCGTTTCGGCTCCACACCGACGTGGACGAAAAAGAGGATCTGGTCGAGGTACTGATCCACGGACAGGGCGAGGCCCGCCGCTGTCTCGAATCACTCGGTTTTTTCCTGTCGATCGAAGGCGGCAGGGTCGGCGTGGAGCGCGGCGCCCATAAAAAGACACGCTGAAGCCTCAATGGTCGGGATGCCGCGTTCCTCTCTGATCTCGATCCCGGCGCCGCGCACCAGCACGGCCGGGACACACTCGTCGGCCTCGCCCATCAGCAGTTCCGCGGCCGATGCCAGACAATCCCCGACGGCGCGCCTGGTCACCTCCAGCTTCCTGCCGAAGAGGTCCACGCGCCCGACCTCGTCGACGACCGCTCTGAGGCCGGCGCACCCGATGGCAACCCCGCTGCAGCCGAGACGCATCGCATGGGTCCGGGAATCGATGACAAGCACGCCTGTGTTCACGCCTCGCCGCTCTCTGATTGCGGCTCTGAGGCGCGCGGCGCTCCCGTCCGGGTCTACGGGCAGGGGGACGACCGTCCCCGCGGGTGCGTTGGAGTGGTCCACCCCGGCGTTCGGGAGCAGGGTTCCGTTTTTCAGGGTGAGGAGATAGCCTGGAATCCCGCCGACGACCCGGTCGGACTCTCTGAGCACCACTTCGGCGACCCGCGGCTCGATCGCATAGCGGTCGGCGAGACGTAACGCCTCCTCCGAGGGGACGACGTCGTCCAGACGGACGACGCGGCCCTCGGCGGTTGCCAGCGCCGACTCGGCGACGAGGATGATGTCGCTGTCGTTTACTCCTGCGCACGGCGCCGCATCGGCGGCCGAGAGCACCGCCCCTGCCATGTCGTCTCCCTCTCTGATCAGGCCGGTATGCAGGGCATAGGCACAGAACCACTCGCTCACGATATTTCCTCCATTTTCCTGACCACGAAGAGGGCGTCCCGCGTCTCCGCCACATCGTGAACCCGCACCATGTCGGCAGATGAGAGGAGGCGCGTTGTCAGGGCGAGCGTCCCGGCAAGCCGTTCTTCAGACGGTCTTCCCACGAGGTCGCCGATGAAAGACTTTCTTGATATGGCGAGGAGCACCGGAAAACCAGGTTCCCTGAACCTTCCGAAGTTTCTGCAGAGGTTCCAGTCGTCCTCGAAGGTCCGCTCCGGCGTCCACCTGCCGACGGCCGGATCCAGGATCAGGTCTTCGATTCCGGCGGCGGCGGCCCGGCCGATCACTTCATGCAGGGCGGCGAGGGTCGCCTCCGTGCCGCGGGGATCGCCGGGCGTGCGGTGCGCCGCCATTGCGATCACCGGGAGACCTGCATCGGCGGCGATGGCGGCGTAGTCCGGGTGTGCAAGTCCGCCGATATCGTTGATCGTATGGATATCGTGGCGAAGACACGCCTCCAGCACCGCCGGGTACATCGTGTCCACCGAGACGGTGATCCCGCTGCCGTCGAGGCAGGCGAGGGCCGCCGTGATCCGCTCGATCTCCTCCTGCACCGTGATGGGCTGCGCACCCGGCGCTGTCGAACGGGCCCCGACATCCACCAGGTCGGCGCCGGCCCCGCTCATGGAGAGCGCCCGCTCCAGCACGTCGCTCCCCGGGACATATGATCCTGAAAAAAAGGATTCCGGGCTGCAGTTGATCACGCCCATCAGGCGGACCGGGGCCCCGCTCCCGACTGCCATCCTGTTTACAGTACAGGGGTGCATGATTTTGCCCGGGCCGCCTTGAACGTGTTCTCCATCAGGGTCGCGATCGTCATCGGCCCGACGCCGCCGGGAACCGGAGTGATCGCAGAGGCCTTCTCTTTTACCGCCTCAAAATCGACGTCGCCGCAGAGTTTACCGTTCTCGTCGTGGTTGATCCCGACGTCGACGACCACTGCGCCTTCCTTCACCATCTCCGCCTTCACGAAGTGCGCCCTGCCGATTGCGGAGACCAGAATGTCGGCCTGCCGCATGATCGCAGGGAGGTTCTGCGTTTTCGAGTGACAGATTGTCACCGTCGCATCGGCGTTCAGGAGCAGGGCGGCCATCGGCCTTCCCACGTCCACGCTACGCCCGACAACGACGGCGTTTTTTCCCTCTGTCAGAATATCGTATTCGGCCAGGATCGTCATGATCCCCTGCGGCGTGCAGGGAACGAACGCGGGGTGTCCTGAGAACAACTTCCCGAGGTTTGTCGGGTGAAAGCCGTCAACATCCTTTGCGGGGAGGACGGCCTCGATCACTCGCTGTGTGTCCACCTGTGCGGGGAGCGGCAGCTGGACCAGGATGCCGGTGATGTCCCCGTCCGTATTCAGACGGTGTACCGCCGTCAACACCTCCTGTGTCGTCGCCCCGGCCGGGACATCGATCCCGACCGATCCGATCCCGACGCGTTCGCAGGCCCGGTGCTTCATCCTGACGTACATCTGGGAGGCCGGGTCCTGGCCCACCAGCACGGTGGCGAGGTGGGGGTAGAGGCCTGTGTCCTCGATCTGCTCCTTCAGGATTTCGAGTCTCTTTTCAGAGAGCGCCTTGCCGTCGAGTATCATTCTGTTACCGCGTAGATGGGGAACCTGCTCGCGAGCGCCTCGACCTCCTTCCTGACCGCCGCAATTTTCTCCCTGTTCTCGATGTCGTTGAGGACGGTGCTGATGAAGGTGCCGATCTGCTTCATTTCCTCTTCTTTCATGCCGCGGGAGGTGACGGCCGGGGTGCCGATCCGAAGGCCGCTGGTCACGAACGGCGAGAGGGTCTCGCGCGGGATCGTGTTCTTGTTCACGGTGATCCCGGCGTCATGAAGGGCGTTTTCTGCCTGGAGGCCGGTGAGGCCTCTGTCCGAAAGATCGAGCAGCATGAGGTGGTTGTCGGTGCCGCCCGAGACCAGGCGCAGCCCCCCGGCGTCGAGAGTGGCTGCAAGGGTCTGCGCGTTCCTGACCACCTGCTTGCAGTACGCTTTATAGGACGGCTTGAGCGCCTCCCCGAAGCAGACTGCCTTGGCGGCGATGATGTGCATGAGCGGGCCGCCCTGCAGGCCCGGGAAGATCGCCTTGTCGATTTCCCGGGCAAACTCCTGTCTGCACATGATGGCGCCGCCGCGCGGCCCGCGGAGAGTCTTGTGCGTCGTCGTGGTGGTGAAGGGGAGGACGTCGATCGGCGAGTTGTGCAGACCGGTGGCGACGAGGCCGGCGATGTGGGCGATGTCGGCGACACAATACGCCCCGACCTCCTCGGCGATCTCGCCGAAGGCCTTGAAGTCGATCTCCCGTGGGTAGGCGGAGGCGCCGCAGACGATCATCTGCGGCTTTTCTTTCCTGGCCATCTCGGCGAGGCCGGCGTAGTCGAGCCGTTCGGTCTCATGGTCGACGCCGTACTGGACGATCTCGTACATCTTGCCCGAGAAACTCACCGGCGAGCCGTGGGAGAGATGGCCGCCCTCAGAGAGTTTCATCGACATGATCTTGTCGCCGTAATTGATGGTCGAGAAGTAGACCGCCATGTTGGCGCCCGAGCCCGAGTGGGCCTGGACATTGGCATGTTCGGCGCCGAACAACTGGCAGAGACGGTCGCGTGCAAGGTTCTCGACGATATCGTAGTATTCGCACCCGCCGTAATATCGCTTGCCAGGATACCCTTCTGCATACTTGTTGGTGAGGATCGAACCGGCTGTCTCGAGGACGGCCTTTGAAACGATGTTTTCCGATGCGATCAGTTCAAGGCCGTTGGTCTGCCGGAGGCGCTCCATTTCAATAATATCTGCGATTTCCGGATCAGTGCTGGCAAGACTGGACATACAGAAACTTCTCTTTGATCGGTATTATGTCTTCGTCCGATGCCGGGAATCGAATGCAGCCGCCCCGCAGGGATGCCGGTGCGGGGGTGTGATCGGGAACGCCTGTCCGGAGTATGTTCGTCTGTTTTACGGTTTTTATTCGCCTGGATGGTCCGGTCAGGTTCTGCTCTTCCCGCCGGGCCGGCGCGGATGATCCGGTCCTTTCACCCGGCAGATTTCCGGGGTAATCTGGGGCGGTGCCGTTGCTTCTCTCTGGATTCAGGTTCCGGCCCGGTTTCCCTGTCTGTTTTCGGGAGACCGGGAAGGGGGGGCGTGGTGGATGGGGGCGACATCTCAGTCCATGTTCTGCATTCCCGGCAAACCCTTAAGAATAGAGCACAATCCTTATAGGGCAATAGAAACATCTTTATTTTGAGGGAGGATATGCTCAAAAAAGATGCCAGAGTGAAATTTCTTGAGCATCAACTTGAAGAGAGGGAGAGGGAGATAGTGTCAATGCGGGACTCTGAAAAAACCTTTGTGACACCGGAGGACGAGCGCATCTATCGGATGGAGCAGCGCATGAAAGATATGGAGGCGCTGGTGAAAGGGATCACCGAAGAGATGCTCGACCTCAAGACGGTCACCATGAAACTCTACCGGGCATCCGAGGCGCGTGCCGAGGTCGAGAAGGCGGAGAAGGCGAAAGTCGTTGTGGTTGAGCCGCCGGCAGCGCCGGCACCTGAGCCGGTACAGCGGCCTGCACAGCGGCCGGCACCTCAGGAGCAGAAGGTTGCCCCTGTTCAACCTCCTGTCGAGGAGGATGAAACCGATATGGACCTGATCATGCAGTCCGACGGCACCCTCAAGCGAGAACGGCGAGAACAGTCGTCGTACATCGTCGCTCCATCGAAGTACCAGGCTCCTGCGGGTCTGATGAGCGAGGGAAGGAAGGGTATTCGTCGGAGTTCAGAGAAGAAGTCCGGCGGGATCATCTATGCAGAAGACGATGATGATACCACTACCAGATAAGGAGTTGCCTGGTGTATATCACCGGAATTGAGATTGATAATTTCAAGTCTTTTGCAAAAAAGACTTCAATTCCGTTTTTAGAGGGTTTTACCGTCATATCGGGCCCGAACGGGTCAGGAAAAAGCAATATCATAGACGGCCTGCTCTTTGCCCTCGCCCTATCGAACTCGCGCGGTCTGCGTGCCGAAAAACTCACCGACCTGATCAATCTCAACTCGGGCAGGAATACCGCCGAAGTGGCGATCACCTTCTCGGACGGCACCGAGATCAGGCGGCGGATCAAGCGGACCGCCTCGAATTACTATTCGTACAACTATCTCAACGGCAGACTCGTCAAGCAGAACGATATCACGGAATTCCTCGCGAAATACGGGATCACACCCGAGGGGTATAATGTGGTGATGCAGGGCGACGTCACCAGGATCATGGAGATGAGCGACTTCGAGCGGCGAAAGATCATCGACGAGATCGCGGGGGTCGCCGAGTTCGAGGGGAAAAAGGCCAGGGCGCTTGAAGAACTTGAAGTGGTCAGGGAGAGGATCGAGCGCGAAGAGGTGGTGCTCTTCGAACTGAATGCGCGTAAAGAGGAGTTGAAGCGCGAACGCGAGCAGGCGCTTGCCTACAGGCACTGGAAGGAGCAACTCGATCACTTCCAGAACTGCCGGGCTGCAGCGCGCCTGCGCGAGATGGAGCGCGATTATGGGGGCCTCCTGGAGACGATCAGGGAGGAGCAGATCGCGCTCGATCGCACCCTCTCTGATCTCGGGATCGCGGAGAATGATCTTGCGTACCTGCGGGACGATCTCAGGGATGCGGATGCAGAGATCAACGAGAAGAGCGGCTCTGAGTATCTGCAGATGATTTCTGCGCTCGAAGAGGCGAAAGGGAGAATAAAAGTTGCCGAAAGCACGATCGCGCGGCTGAAAAAAGAGAAGGAAGGGAACCTGGAGGGGATAAACCGGGCGTATCTCGACGAGAAAAGGGCGGCGGAGCGGGTGGTGCAGTGCACTGATCAGGTCCGCACCCTCTCGATTGACCGGGCAAACCTCTCGATGGAGCTCGCCGCAGCGAAGGCCGTGATGGAGAATCTCGAAAAAGAGATTGCAAGGGGTGGAAAATCGGCAGAAGACCTTAAAAATCGTTTATTTGCCCTGATGCAGGAGGCCGAAGAGAAGAAAAGTCGGCGGTCGACACTGCTCCGCGAGCAGGATCTCCTCATCGAAAAAAGCCGGATGCGGACATCTGAGATAGAACGGCTGGAGTCTCGCCTTGCCGGGAACAGGAAGGGAGACGACGACCTCCTGAAAGAGATCGCGGGGGCGAAGAAGGGGTCTGCGGATCTTGCAACCGAGAAAGCCGCCCTTGATCGAAGGCTTTCGGAGGGGGAAAGCACCCTTTTCGCACGGCGCTCCTCTCTTGAACGGATAAAAAAGGAGATCCAGAACGACGAGCGGGAACTGATGCGTCTTGAAGCCCAGCAGCAGTCTCGGGGCGGTGCCGGAGGGGCCGCGCTCGAGGCGGTGCTCGCCATGGAGGGGGTGCGGGGCACGATCGCGCAGCTCGGGAAGGCGCCGCCCGAATATGCCGCGGCGCTGGACGTGGCTGCCGGGGGCAAACTCCGCTACGTGGTGACCGACGACGACGCCGTTGCCGCCGATGCGATCCGTTATCTCAAGGAAGAGCGTCTCGGCCGTCTCACCTTCCTCCCCCTGAACAAGATGCGGCCGCGGGAATACCCGCCGGTGCGGGAGCGGGGCGTGATCGGTTATGCAAAGGATCTCCTCTCGTTCGGCCAGGAGTACGATCTTGCGTTCCAGCAGGTGTTCGGGACGACGCTGGTCGTCGACACCATGGAGAACGCCCGCAGACTTCTTGGCCGGCACCGGATGGTCACGGTCGAGGGCGACCTCCTCGAAAAATCCGGTGCGATGACCGGCGGCTATCTGAAAAAGAAGCAGGAAGGCGGTTTCGGGGCGGCGGTGGAGGACGGGATTGCCAGGCTGTCTCAGGCTCTTGCCGGGAAACGGGAGGAGGCAGCAGGTTTTGAGCGCTCGATCGAGCGCCTTGCCGCCGAAGTCGATGAGTCCAGACGGCGAAGGGCCGAGATCGAGCAGGGTGTCGCCCGTTACGGGCTCGTCATCGAGGAATATGAGGGGCGGATCGCCGCGCAGAAAACCGAGGAGGAGAGCCTGGTCTCTTCTCTTGCCGCGCTCAGGGCCGAGGTGGAGCAGAGCGCCGGCGATCTTGCCGCCATCGAGTCGGGTCTTGACGGCGTGGCCGATGCTCTCTCGGTCCTGGATGCAGAGATCGGGGACCTGAAGAAGAAACTCGAGGATACTGAGATCCCGCGTCTCACCGAGGAACTCGAACGGAACCGGCGGGAGCACGAGGGTGTTGAGCGGCGCCTGCGAAACAAGGAGGCAGACATCGCCGACGCGCAGCGGGAGCGGCAGTACTTCGAAAAGCGCGTTGAAGAACTTTCCGAAGGTCGCGAGCGTCTCCTCGGCAAGAATGCAGAGATCGACACCGAGATCGCCGCCTCAGTCGCCGAGATCGAGGGGGCCCGTGTCGAGATCGCAATGCTGGAGGAGCGGCAGAAGTCGTTCTCGTCAGAACTCGACGCTCTTCGGACGAAACGGGAGGAGATCGCCGGTGCGATTGCCGAGGCTGAGAAACGGGTGGCAGGACTGAATGCGCAGGCTGATCGCCTCCGTCTCCAGATCGCTGCCCTTTCAGAAAAGTCAGACGCCCTTCTGGCCGAGATTGAAGTCATGCGCGGGCATGCCGGTGAGGAGACCGATCTCTCCCTGGCCGAGATCGAGGAGGGGATCGCCGCGGCCGATCGCGAGATCCGGGCGATCGGGGCGGTGAATATGCTTGCCATCGATGAGTACGAGCGGGTCTGTGAGCGGATCGACGATCGGACTGCTAAAAAAGAGGTCCTTTCGGTTGAGCGGACTTCGATCCTGGAGAGGATCGAGCGGTTCGACCAGTTGAAGTTCGACTCTTTCACCACGGCGTTCAGAGAGATAGATGCTCATTTCAGGGAAGTATTCGCGCGGCTGACGGCTGGGAGCGGACACCTTGTACTGGAAAACCCCGAAGACCCATTTTCGGGTGGTCTCACCTTTGCCGTGCAGCCGCGCGATAAGAAGGTGCAACGGCTCTCGGCGCTTTCCGGCGGGGAAAAATCTCTGACGACTCTGGCGTTTCTCTTCTCGATCCAGAAGTATCTGCCTGCTCCATTTTATGCCTTTGATGAGGTGGACATGTTCCTGGACGGTTCGAATGTGGAGCAGGTCGCGGCGATGATCCGGGAACTTTCCCGCACGGCGCAGTTCATCTCGGTTTCGCTGCGCAAGCCGATGATCGGGCAGGCCGATCGGGTCATGGGCGTGACCATCCGCCCTGACAAGAGCACCCTCGTTACCGGTGTCGAGAATCATGCATGAAGAGCCCGTGGAGATCCTGGTCCAGCTCGCCGAGCGCGGTGAAATCGATCCGTGGAACATCGACATCGTCGAAGTGACCGATCGGTTCTTTGCCGAACTTGAACGGTGCCGGGAACTGGACCTGCGGATCTCGGGAAGGACTCTTTTTTTTGCGGCCACCCTGCTCCGGATGAAGTCTACGTATCTCGCCGCCGGGGTCCCGGACGAACCTGCTGATGAGGAGGGTGTTGCGGACGAAGAAGACGCCGATTTCGGCACCTTCGATTTTGCCGAGCCGATCGAACAGCTGGAGCATGAGATCCAGCGGCGGATCGGGCGCAAAAAGGTGCGCCGCCGCCCGGTCACTCTGTATGAACTGATCACCGAACTGAAGTCCGCAGAGAAGGAGGAGCGAAGGCGCCAGCGCCAGCGCTCTGAGAATGCGGATGAACAGATGATCCGCACCGCCGATGTGGTCTCGGTGGCTCACGATGAGGACTATCAGGCTGCAGCATCGGCGGTGCTCGGCTGTTTCGACTCCGTTGCATCCGACAGCGACGAGGTGACGATGAGTGCCCTCTGCTCCTCCCTCCAGAAGGCTCAGATGGACATCTATATCCCTCTGCTCTTTCTCATGCTTGAAGGAAAGGTGGACCTCCGTCAGGAGGAGTATTTTGGCGATATTTATGTGAGGAGGAATGGATATGGACAGAACGGCCATGCTTGAGGCGGCCCTTTTTGTTGCCGACGCGCCTGTGGGCTACGGAGATCTGGCAAAGATGTTCGGCATAAAATCCGTCGAGGTTCCGGCACTTGCTGAAGACCTCGCGGGCAGACTTTCCGCGCGTTCGTCGCCGCTTGAGGTGATCGACTCGGGTGAAAGCGTGTTTATGGTCTTGAAGGAGGAATATGCCGTTCTGGTCTATCCGGTCCTGCGCCCTGAGATCTCGCGTGCGGTCCTGCGCACCCTCTCGGTGATCGCGTACCGCCAGCCAATTCTCCAGAGCGACCTGATCGAAGTCAGGGGAAGCGGGGCATACTCCCATGTTGAGGAACTGGTAAGGCGCGATCTGGTGGCGCGCCACCGGAGCGGACGAAGTTATCTCCTCCAGACAACGCCCGAGTTTTCCCGCTATTTCAAGACTTCTGACCCTGTCGAAGGCCAGGGGCGCCAGGATCCCGATTAAATGTATATCATGGCGACGGCAACATCTCAGGGTCGTGTCTTTGACGATATTTTTCCGGCCGGAAACGGCGGGGGAAGACTATATATCTGACAAAGATCAAGTTTGTTGGCACATGGGGCAACGTGGGCCGTTCTTTCCCGGTTCGGTCTTCCGTGTTGATTCTGGATCTGTGTCTTCGTTCCTCGTCCCTTTCGGGGGTCGGCTGCGAAGGTATATAACCTGC
>JASGMW010000010.1 GCA_030156225.1 Methanofollis sp. | reverse complement strand
ACGATATTTCACAGACCATACGAAGTGATAATTTACGTTATATAAACACCCTCTTGCACTTATCCAGTCTCCCTGATTAACCATTTCATAGTATCATATACACCATATGTTGTTATAGTTTCTGGTGGACGGGCTGTATCCCGCCATTGAAATGGCGGGGATTAGCCCTGACTTGATCCTGAATTCAGTTCTGTCAGGGGGTCCATCCGCTATCGGAAACAACTGTGCGGCATCGCATGATAAGCATTCTGGAATAGTCTGAAACTCAGATTTTTTCCTCGAAGAAACAATGGGTGCATCGGCATTATGAAATGATACGCGGGTTCCGGATTTATCTCGTTTAGAGTTCATATCAGGATAGTATCACGTTTAGTATTCATATCCTGTAATTATTACGTGTATGATTCATAATTGACAAACTATAAGTACAGGGGTCTGTCATATGGCATATGGGAGTTGACCGGGCGATATGGCCGATGGGCGGATCTATGGGGTTTTAACGGGCGATGTCATCAGGTCGACCAGGTTAAAGAAAGAATATGGCGATGCGTTGATCACGTTTATCAGGAATACTCTCGATGACGCAGGGAAAAACAATATCATGCCCTATTCTATTTTCAGGGGGGATTCGTTCCAGGGCATAACACGAAATCCTGAAAACGCTCTTGAAGATGCAATTTTCATACGACTCTCTCTTATTGCGAGCAGGTATTCCGGGAATACCCGGGAAGATCATCTTGATGCACGGATCGCCATAGGGGTCGGCACCATCGACTATCTCCCCGAAAACATGTCTGTCGGCGAAGGGGACGGGGAGGCATTCCGAAATTCCGGCCCGGAACTGGACGAGATGAAGGCCGATAACAAAAAATTGATCGTAAAAACTCCATGGGACGGGGTAGACCGGGAGTTTGAGATTCATTGCGCATCTCTCGACCGGTCCCTGGATACGATCACGCCGAAACAGGCTGAGGCCATGTATTATTACCTCAAGGGATTATCGCAGCAGGAGATTGCCGGAAAACTGGGAGTTACTCAATCTGCCATCTCCAATCGCATTAAACACGCCGATTATCAGATAATAGAGAAAATAATGGCCGCATACAAACAGAGAATCCAGGAAGAACTGACAATACAGGAGCACCTGAAGGACAAAGGGAGCGAAGCAAAATGGCTGCTCGATCTCGGCAGCACATATTTTGAGAGGTTTAATTATCAGAACGCTCTCTCGCATTTCGAAAAAAGTCTCCGGATGGCCGGAGCGATCGGCGATCATCGTACAGAGGCGCAGGCCCTCCATATGCTGGGCCAGGTCTATCAGGAGACCGACCGGTTCGAGGAGGCCCTCGACGCTTACGCCCGGAGCCTCGCGATTGCCCGGGAGATCGGCGATCGAGATGGCGAGGCGCGGACCCTCCACCGGATTGGCCGGGTCTATCAGGAGGCCGACCGGTTCGAGGGGGCCCTCGACGCTTACGCCCGGAGCCTCGCCATTGTCCGGGAGATCGGCGATCGAGATGGCGAGGCGCGGACTCTCCACCAGATCGGCCGGATCTATCAGGAGACCGACCGGTTCGAGGAGGCCCTCGACGCTTACGCCCGGAGCCTTGCGATCGCCCGGGAGATCGGCGATCGAGATGGCGAGGCGCGGACCCTCCACCGGATTGGCCGGGTCTATCAGGAGACCGACCGGTTCGAGGAGGCCCTCGACGCTTACGCCCGGAGCCTCGCGATCGCGCGGGAGATCGGCGATCGAGACGGTGCGGCCGGCACCCTTCACCAGATCGGCCGGATCTATCAGGAGACCGACCGGTTCGAGGAGGCCCTCGACTCTTACGCCCGGAGCCTCGCGATCGCCCGGGAGATCGGCGACCGAAGCGGTGAGGCGCGTACCCTGCTCGTCATGGGGATGGCCCGCAGGGGTCTCGACCAACCCGATAGGGCGATCGAAATATTCACTGATCTCATAGGACGCTTCGGAACGTCGGAAAACCCGGAAATTTTAGCGTACGTGGCCAGTGCGCAATCTCAGGTATCCGGGATGAAAAAAGAAACGGCGGCATAGTTTTCAGGAGGGGGGCACCCGGTGAGAACCTGGCTGCGCGAATCGCCCGGCCGCGCACATGGCCGCCCCCCCCCCTCATGACGGCGGCTGACACCGAACCCGACGCGAGATCGGGGCGGTGACCGTTACGTCCGGACACGCGGCAGGCGTTCGTCGCCGCACCCGCCGGGTGGGCACGCCCCGATCCGCCCACGCAAGTTAAATAGTGGCCCGACCAAATAATCTGCTCTGCAATCCGGCGACGACGGCAACCGGGGGTGAACATGGCAGATATCGTTGATTGGTTCAGGCGCATTCCTCTTTCTCTTCTCATCGCCATGGCGCCCGCCGCGGCGGTCCTCTTCGATTATTCGATGACGCTCCACTTTTCCGGGGGCGCGGAGGTCATCCTTGCATTCGAATATAGTCCGCTCGTGCGGTTTGCGGTGGCGCACGACATCGTTCCTTTCTATCTCCTCTTCATGATGGCGGCGTACTTCGCGGCGTCGGCGGTGGTGATCAGGGTCTTCCAGGGTACCGCGCTCCTGCCGTTCGGCTATGCGGTCATCCTGCTGGTCAGCATCAACCATGTGCTCGGCGGCCTCTCGTGGGTCGTCAGGAATTCCCTGTACTCGAACGTGGTGATCGCTCTTTCCTACGGGCCGGTGGTCATCGCGGTGGCGGCGCTGGTCTATCTGCTGCTCTCCGGCCGCGCGCCCGCGGGCCGGTGAAGGGGCCGGGCGCAGGGTGATCTCTATAGTTTCTGGATTCTCTATCGGATAAGATTATATTTTCTTTCAATGTATGGTGATGTGATCAGGATGCCTGTCGACCTCCCCGGAACCATGAAAGTCATGGCCGCATACGCCTTCACCTGTATGGAATTTCACCGCCGTGACGCCCCGCCGGCATCGGGCCCACACTCCCACACGCCCAGGATATTCAGTCTTCCGGGCGGGTTGATCTGGGGCCTGATCACGATCTTTTTGCTGTCGCTCCTCTCTCTGGGCGGGGTTTCCTGCTGCCTGTAGATCGCTTCGCGCCTGTCGGATGGCCCGGGTTGCCCTCCTTCCCACCTATATATTTTAATGAGGCAACTATAGTCTATTCGCGCAATTCCGTGAGAAATATATAGTACAACGTCAACTCTATTGTGTGGAGCGGTCCCTGAGCAACGGAGGATGGAACCTCTCCCGCCAACCCTACATCTCCCCCCCAGAACAGACAAGGTGTTTCCATGTTTGAAAACCTGACGAAAAACCAGGAAGCGGTCTCTCCGATCGTCGCGACCCTCGTCCTTATCGTGGTCGCCGTCGTCGGAGCGGTCGCCGTGGGTACCATTATGGGTACCTTCAGTGACGATGTCGGATCCAAGGTCAATTCTGATGACGTCTCCAGTGCCGTCGGCCCGGCCGGCGAGGTCCTGATCGGCGGTTCGACCACCGTACAGCCAGTCTCCGAACTCATCGCGAAGGCCTTCATGGCCGACCACCCGGGCAGCAGGGTTGTTGTCCAGGGCGGCGGCTCAGATGTCGGCATCACCTCGGCCAAGATGGGCCTCGTCGACATCGGCGCCGCCTCCAAGGAGGTCTCCGACCCCGAGCTTGAGGTCACCCAGATCGGCGGCTCCGCGGTCGTTGTCATCGCCAGTTCCGATGTCACCGCAACCGGTGTGACCCGGACAGACCTTGAGACTGCGATCACCACCAATGACTACACCGCCATCACTGGTGCTCACGCCTTTGTCCAGCGCGCCGATGGCTCCGGCACTGAAGAAACCTTCGCCAAGTGGGTCACCGATGGTGACGAAAAGAGCCTCGACGCCTACGAGACCGAGAGTGCAACCGGCAACGCCGGCGTCCTTGCGGCCGTCAAGAGCCACGACGATTACATCGGCTTCGTCGATGCGGGCTACGCCCTGACCGACGACGAGCTGGGCGACACGTTCAATGTTCTCACCGTCGACGGCAAGACTGCCAGCGAAAAGACCATCCTTGAGAGCCTGAAGGGCACGGACGACTCCAGTTCCAGCTCCTACGTCTCCGCCCTCACCCGCCCCCTGAACTACATGACCAAGGGCACCCCGTCCCAGACCGTGCAGAGCTTCATCGACTTCACCCGCTCCCCCGGGGCGATCGAGCTCTTCCACGACGCCGGGATGTACAGCATCCTCGAGTTCTCGTAACACCTCTCTCATCTTTTTTTTTTACCATGACGCAGACGTCCGATCTCCCGGGCAGGATCTTCCTGTTCTCGGCCGCGTCGATGGCGGCCGTCGCACTGCTGATGTTCGTCTTCATCTTCGCCACCGCCGCCCCCGTAATGGTCAGAGAGGGCATCGGGTTCATTACCGGCACCGTCTGGAGCTACGATACCCACCAGTACGGGATCCTGTACTTCATCGCCGGCACCCTTGCCCTGACCGCCGTCACGATGCTCCTTGCCGTCCCCCTCGGCATCGGAACCGCGATCTTCCTCACGGAATGGGCGCCGGCGCATCTCGATAGGACGATCAGCACCTCCATCGAACTGCTGGTCGGCATCCCCTCGGTGATCTACGGCATCTTCGGGTATTTCGTGCTTGAACCGATCTTCAGGCTCCACATCGATCCGGCCGTCAGCGCCACCCTCGGCTGGATCCCGATCTTTTACGACAGCGATCCCGGCAGCGGGTCCTCGATCCTGCTCGCGTCGTTCGTCCTCGCGATCATGGTCCTGCCGACGATCACCGCGCTCTCCCGCGAGGCGATGCGCTCGGTCCCCCGGGAATACCGGGAGGGCTCGCTCGCCCTCGGCGCGACGCGCTGGGAGACGGTGCGCCATGTCGTGTTCCCTGCATCGATGGCCGGAATTCTGACGGCCGTCATCCTCGGCATGATGCGGGCGATGGGAGAGACGATGGCGGTCGTGATGCTGCTCGGCAACGTCCCGGTGATGCCCCACTCGATCCTGGACCCCGCCTATGCGATGACCTCGAAGATCCTCAACGACATCGGCTACCGCGTCGCCGAAGAAGAGTCGAAAAGCGCCCTGTTCGGCATCGCCACCGTCCTCTTCCTCATCGAGATGGCCCTCGTCGCCCTGGTCAGGGGCGTCTCGGCGCGCTATGATACACGCGGAGGAAATGCCAGATGAAAAAACGATATCTCGTCGAACGGGCGGTTCAGGTCCTCAGCGCGGCGTGCGCGGCCCTTGCCTCTCTCATGCTCTTCCTGATCGTCGGAAAGATCGCGGTCGAAGCCCTCCCGTCCCTGACCTGGTACTTCCTGACGACGCCCGAATCGATGACCCCCGGCCTCGGGCAGGGGATCGCAAACGCCATCGTCGGCACCCTCGTCATCTCGATCTGCGCCACCGTCCTCGCCATACCCCTTGCGGTCATGACCGCGATCCATCTCCAGCGGTATGCAAAGGAGACCGTGGTGACCAGGCTCTTTCGGTTTTTCATCGAGGTGATGTCGGGCACACCCTCCATCGTCATCGGCATCTTCGGCCTGCTCGTCTTTGTATATTATTTGAAACCCATATTCGGTGGGTACTCTCTCATCGCAGGATCGATCGGCCTTGCGATCCTCATCATGCCGGTGATTGAACGGGCCACGGAAGACGCAATCGCCGCCGTTCCGTTATCGCTCGAGGACGGCAGCTACGCCCTCGGCGCCACGAAATGGGAGACGATCAGGGGGATCACCCTGCCGACCGCGCTTTCCGGGATCGTCACCGGCTTCATCCTCGGGTTCGGCCGGGCCGCCGAAGAATCCGCCGTCGTGATCCTCACTGCGGGCTACTCCCAGTTCATGCCCGAGCTGGCGGTGCGGGCGAACGAGAAATTTCTCATCGGATATAAGATCTATCCGTTCAACGACGTCATCGGCACCCTCCCGTACGCCGTTTACCACGCCTACGAGAACTCCAACGTGGTCCCGATCTCCAACGCCTTCGCGGCCGCCTTCATCCTCATCGTCATCGTCCTCCTCATCAACCTCACGGCGAAGATCGTTCTGTGGAGGTGCAGGCCGCAATGATCGACGGGAAACTCGCCTCCCTGATCCCCGGGCGCAACGCCCCCCCGGCCGACGCGGTGCCGGCGGAAGATCTGCACGACAGCGGCGCCGGCGCCGCGTCCGCCTCCACAGAAACCCCGGTCCTCAGCGAAACCCAGGACGGCACCGCCGCCGTACCCGACGCCCCCCCCGCGGCGGCACCCGCGAAACCGAAAAAACGATCCCTCTCCCTTCCGAAGTTCTCTCTTCCCTCATGGAAACCGGACGGCAACGGGTCGGCCTCCTCCCTCTCTCTTCCCGGCCCCCTCGCCGCGCTCTTCGAGAAGATCCGCGCCCGCTTCGCCCCGCCGGACGAAGAGATCGACACGCTCTTCTTTGATGTCGGCGCTCTCTCCGAGCCCTCGATGGAGGGTGCGCTCAGCGAGGTCGACCTGGTCTACGAGGTCGACCCGCCCTTTCAGTACGTCCACATCAGGTACGACACCGACGAACGGGCGCTCTTCTACCACGTCATCGAGCCTGAGTTGTCTGACGACGAAAAGGTGGCCTTTCTCACCATCGAAAAGGCGTTCGAAAAGATGATCTGCACGAACGTCGAGTTGATCGCCTTCGATCGACGCATAGAGTTCCTGCGGGAACGCTACGACGCCACCGTCCGCCTCCTCAGCCTCAAGCTCTCAGAGACGCAGAAAGAGCGGATCTTCTTCCACCTCAAGAGGGACTATGTCGGCTACGGCCGGATCGACACCCTGATGAAAGACCGATTCATCGAGGACGTCTCCTGCAACGGCTCGAATATCGACCTCTACGTTCAGCACCGCGTCTACGGGCCGATCCAGACCTCGATCAGGTTCGAGGACGTCGAACTGAACAACTTCGTGCTGCGGCTCGCGCAGGCGAGCGGCCGCCACATCTCCCTCCTGCAGCCCATCAGGGACGTCACCCTCCCGGACGGGAGCCGCGGCAACCTCACCCTCGGCGGCGAGGTGACGAAGCGGGGCTCCACCTTCACGATCCGCAAGTTCAGGTCGAACCCGATCTCCGCGATCGAGTTGATGGACTACGGGACGGTGAACGCCGAGATTCTCGCCTATCTCTGGATCCTGATGGAGTACAAGCGCTCCATCCTCGTCTCCGGGGGAACGGCCTCAGGCAAGACCACCTTTCTCAACATCCTCTGCTCGTTCATCCCGACCGACTACAAGATCGTCTCCATCGAAGACACCGCCGAACTGAACCTGATGCACCCCAACTGGCTCCAGTCGATCACCCGCACCGGCTTCGGCGCTACGGCCGGCGGCGGCGGTTCGCCCTCCGGCATCGCCGAAGGCGGCAAGGCGCCTGGCGACATCGCCCTCTACGACCTCCTGATCGCCGCCCTGCGGCAGCGCCCCGAGTACATCCTGGTGGGCGAGGTCCGCGGCGCCGAGGCGTTCACCCTCTTCCAGGCGATCGCCGTCGGCCACGCCGCCATGGGCACCATCCACGCCGGCACCATGGACGAACTCCTCAGCCGCATCGAGTCCAATCCGATGAACGTCCCGAGGAGCCTGTTCTGCAACCTGGACGCCATCGTCTTTCCGATGCAGATACGAAGAGGCGAACGCAGCATCCGCCGGATCGCAAACATCGTCGAGATCCTGGAGATCGACCATGAGTCAGGCGACCTGATCACCAACACCGCCTGCCGCTGGCGTCCCGAGGATGACGTCTTCAAATTTTCCGGCCGGAGTTACCTCTCCGACAAGATCAGGGAGACGTTCGGCGTCTCCAAAGAGTTCCTCGCGCAGGAGCAGGCCGACCGTACCGAACTGCTCATCTGGATGCAGAAGCACCGCATACGGGACTACCACGAGGTGCTGCGGATGATCCGCGCCTATGCCCGCGACAAGGACCGGACGATGGCGCAGATCAGGGAGGACGCCGCCGCAGACCTTCAGGCGGCCGATTGACGGTTCCCTTCCGGCCGGGATCTCGAAAGATCCCGTCTGTTTTCTCCTCTTCTCCGCGCGCTCCCGCGCCTGCGGCCGTCGTCCTGACCTCCTCCGGGGTCGGCCTCCGCAGCCGGAACGCGGCTCTGGCCGGGAAGGCGCGAGGTCCCGAAAAAGGAGATCCCGCACCGAAGGCAGGGAGGACCGCACTGCCCCTCGCCGTTTTTCCGCACGCTTCTGTTCATCAGGAGCAGCCGAACGCGTCGCACATGCCCGTACGAAAAAAAGAAGAGCCGGGTTCGTTCGGGTCCTCTCCGGGGCGCCGCCGGCAAACACCCTGTCGTTCACCGGCTCATGGGATATTCAGGTATCTCGGGGCAAGGCCGCCTGAAAGCACCCTCAGGTCCCCGCTGCCGGTGACCCTGCTGCACGTCGCCGTTCCGTCGGCATCGGTCGTGGCGCCGGTGCGGGAGACGGTGAGGTTGCCGCCGGTCACGACGAAGGTGACTGACTCCCCCTCTACCGGGCGGCCGAAGAGGTCGGTGACCCTCGCCGTCACCATCGGATCGCTATAGGAAGCGTCGAGATATGCAGGCGGGTCGAACGCCCGGTTTTTCGGGATATCGATCGGTCCCGCCGTATTGACCATCCCGGTATCGTCCGTCACCGTGAGAAGGATCCTGAAGGGACCTGTCGACTCGAAGCGGACCGGCACGACCCTGCCCTGATACTTCGTCTCCGTCACCGTCGTGTTGTCCGACCAGTCCGGCGGACTCAGGGTGCTGCTCATCACCCTCCAGGTCCAGTTGCGGATCTCGCCGTCGTCGAACGAGTCCGAGCCGTCCAGCACGACGTACTCCCGCCGCCCCACGCCGATATCCTCGCTCTCGATGGAATATTGTGCGATCGGGGTCGGTGCCTGGAAGGTGCGCTCGAAGATGTTGGTCAGCGACGTGAACACTTTCACGGTGATCGCCTCCCCCTGGCTGATATTATAGGGGGGGTCGAAATCGCCGGTCATGTCGATCTGAACCGTGCCCGTCTTCGTGGCCTCGAGCACCGGCCGCCCCTTCAGGTCGCCCGTCGTGGTGTAGACCGTTCCGTCCCACCGATACCTGAGAGGATATCGGCCGTTCACGGTGACCGCCGTGATCCTGCTATCGTCGACATTGGCGTTGTACAGGTCGAACGAGATCGCGCTCCAGTTCGTGGTCTCCTCCATCGACGGGTACGCAGCCTGCCAGGCGTCAAGGCTGCACTCCGGGGCGATGCTCAGGACTTTCACGTTCTCGTTCTCCGAGGCTTCCTGCAGGCTCTGCCGCTCCATATCCTTCTTCTGGAACTCAGATATCATGACGGCAAGCCCTGCCGCCGCGATCACGGTGATCAGGATGAGCAGCAGCGTCCCGACGATCACCGAGACGCCTTCCTCGCGATCTGTGGAGCGGATCACACCTCTCCGTTGGTCAGATAATAATATAGAGTTTGCGATGGCAGCCTATAGATCCTATGTCGTCTATTGTTGGCCTGCCCCGTCCCGGTCCTTCTGCTCGTAGCCCTCGCGCAGCAGGGTCATCAGATCCTTCACCGGCAGTTTCGTGTGCTCCGCGATATGGAACTCGCAGAAGGGGCAGCACGAGACGACCACATCCGCGCCGCTCGCTTCGAAGGCCTCCCCCCTCATCGCGCCGAGGGCCGCCGCCTCCTCGGGCACGCCCGATCTGACCCCGCCGCCCGAACCGCAGCACCGGTTCGGCGTCTCGACGAACGTTTCTGCGACCTTTCGAAGGAGTGCTCTCGGCTCTTCCGAGATGCCCTGGCCCCGCAGGAGATGGCAGGGGTCGTGATAGGTGGCCGCGATCCGGAGTTTCGCCGGGGGCTCGATCCCGTAGCGGTCGAGCACCTCGGTGGCGTCCATCACCGTAAACGGCGTATCGTAATCGTTCTTCAGGGTCGACCCGCAGCCCGCGCACATCGTCATCACCGTGTCGATGCCGCGGGAGCGGAAGGCCTCGATGTTCCGGCGTTTGAGCTGATCGAGGAATGCCGTCTGCCCGGTCCTGATCAGGGGCGACCCGCAGCAGACCTGCTCGTGCGGGACGACGACGCGGATCCCGTTCCTGCGCATCACCTCGATCATATCGAGCGCGGCGTCAGGGAGCCTCCCGTTGTACATGCAGCCGACAAAAAATCCGACGGTGGCCCGCGCCTCTCCCTCGGGCTCGATCACCCCGGGCACCTCTTCGAGGAAGGTCTCCTTTGTGCGCGGCACGCTTCTCCCGGTCGTCCTGACCAGCTCGGCGACATCTATGTGGCGCGGCAGGCTCAGGCCCTGCCGGTTCGCGATCTCCCGCAGCCGCTCGATCGCCTTGCCCGGGATCTCAATCCCCTTCGGACAGACCTTCCAGCACCGCTGGCAGCTCGTGCAGAAGAACAGCCCTTCCTTCACCGCCTCGTTGATGCGGTCTCCCGTATCCCTGGGATCGAGAGCGAGGCGCAGATCCTGGCGCATCGCCGTCGGGCCGGCGAAATCGGTCACCAGCAGGGCCGGGCAGACCGAGACGCAGGCCATGCACTCGATGCAGTCCCGCAGGGGCTTGATCGCCTCGATCTCCTCCTTCGTCGGGAACGCTGCGCACGGTGCCGGGTCGATATATGCAAGGCGTTCGAGGTACGGGGAGAGATCCACTTCGAGATCCTGCACCACCGGCAGGGCGAGCGGGCCGACGACCATCCCGTCCTTCGCCTCGGCGAGGCATGCGAGCACCGGTGCGCCGTCCACCTGCACGGCGCAGCTCCCGCACTGGCCTGAGCCGCAGCAGTACCGGTAGGCGAGCGTCTCGTCCTGCGCGTGGACGGCGTGCAGGGCGTGGAGCACCCGCGCCCCGTCGTGCACCTCGACGGTGTACTCCTCCGGGTGCGGCCCGGCGTCGGTCTCCGGGTTGAAGCGGAGCACCGTGACGGTGATCTCTGTCATCGGCCGGCCTCCTCGATCCCTGCCCCTTTGAGGCTGATGCGGGTGTGGCCGAAGGGCGAGGTCTGTGCGTCCCAGGTCTGGACGATATCGGTCCGGTAATGCGCACCCCTGCTCTCCGGGCGCAGCAGAGCCGATCTGACGATGAGCCCGGCGGTCGTGCAGAGGTTCTGCACCGCACAGCACGCGGTCAGGTTCCGCCCGGACGCGGCGTTCAGTCCGGCGCCGTTCAGTTCTCCCACGGTCCCGAGGGTCGTGCGGAGATCGCTCTCGTTGCGCCTGATCCCGGCGCCGTCCCACATCGCCTGCTGAAGTTGTCTCTGCACGGAGATCGGCGAGACCTCCCCCCTGAAAAAGGCGGTGAGCCTCTCCTCCTGCGCCTCGACCTGCACCCGGTCGATCGTTGCGCGGCGCTCTGGAGACCTGCCCGCCGCCTCCCCGGCCCGCTTGCCGAAGACCTGGGTATCCGCAAGAGCGTTGCCGCCGAGGCGGTTTGCGCCGTGGACGCCGCCCGAGCACTCCCCGCAGGCGAAGAGGCCGGGCAGGGTCGTCTGCCCCTCCGGGGTGATCGAAAGCCCGCCCATGATGTGATGGGCGGTCGGGGCGACCTCCATCGGCTCGGTTCTGATGTCGACGCCGAAACGGAGGAACTGTTCGAGCATCACCGGCAGCCGCTCCTCGATCCGCCGTGCAGGCAGATGGGTGACGTCGAGCCAGACCCCGCCGTTCTTCGTCCCCCGCCCTTCGAGCACCTCGGTGGCGATCGCCCGGGCGACGACGTCCCTGGTCGAGAGTTCCATGCGTTCGGGGTCGTAGCAGTTCATGAACCGCTCTCCGGCCGCGTTGATCAGGCGGCCCCCCTCGCCCCGCACCGCCTCGGTGACGAGCCTGCCGCGGGCGTCGTACGGGTAGACGGCCCCGGTCGGGTGGAACTGGACCATCTCCATATCGATCAGTTCGGCCCCGGCCCGGTAGCCGATGGCGAACCCGTCCCCGCTGCCGGTGCCCGAGTTGGTGGAGACATCGTAGACCCGCGCCCCGCCGCCCGTGGCCAGCACCACGGCGTCCGCCCGGATCGCCCTGACCTCGCCTTTTCGGTCCAGTGTCAGGGCGCCGCAGACCCTGCCGCTGTCTTTCAAGAGCTCGATCGCCGGCGTCTCCTCGATCCGCTCGACCCCGCTGCCCCGCAGTCTCTCCATCAGGGTCGCGATCATCTCGTGGCCGGTCCGGTCGCCTGCATAGCAGGTCCTCGGGCGGCACTGGCCGCCGAACGAGCGCTGGGCCACCTCGCCGTCGGCAGAGGCGTCGAAGACCGCACCCCACGATACGAGGTCGGAAAGCCGCGCGGGAGCGTCGTGAACGAGTGCGTCGACAAGGGCCGGATCGTTGAGATAGGCGCCGCCCCGCATCGTGTCCTCCGTGTGGAGGGCGCAGGCGTCGGTATCTCTCAGGACGGCGTTGTAGCCTCCTTCGGCCATCGTCGTGCAGCCCCCCTTCCCGGTGATGCTCTTTGAAAGGAGGACCGTCTCGCCATACCGGTCGGCCTCGATCGCCGCCCTGATTCCAGCACCGCCACTCCCGATGACCAGGACATGGCAGTCGATTACTTCCAGCGCGCGCATCCTATTATTACGTGGGACATGTCAGTACATAAATACCATTGTGTGGAATCAGCGAGAGTGAGCCAGAAATGAGGCTTGTAATGAAATTTGGTGGCACATCCGTCGGCGATGCGGACAGTATCCGTCGCGTGATCGACATCCTCGAACACTACCATGCCGAAGGGCACGAGATGGCCGTCGTCGTCTCGGCGATGTCCGGGGTGACCGACCAGCTCCACGCCATCGCGGCTGAGGCCGAATCCAGTGTTGAAGAGCCCCCGATAGAGGCGTTTATCCAGGCGATCCGGGCGAAACACATGAAGGCCCTCGAAGCCGTCGCCCCGGGTCAGGCCGCATCGGTCGGGAGCATCATCGACGACCGCCTCGGAAGCCTCGAACATATCCTGACTGCGGTCCGCGCCCTCCACGAGCTCACCCATCGTTCCAGGGACTATATCGTCTCGTACGGCGAGCGGCTCTCGGCCCTGATCGTGAGCGCCGGCCTGCGCGAGCGGGGCATCCCTTCGTCTGCGCTCGACGGGTGCGAGGCCGGCGTCCTGACGACGAACAAACACGGCGACGCCCTCGTCCTCCCGACGAGCGACTCCCGGATCAACAGCCGCATCCTCCCCCTCCTGATGAACTCGGTGCCGGTGATCACCGGGTACATGGGCTGCACGCCCGAGGGGATCGTCACCACGCTCGGCCGGAGCGGCTCCGACTACTCGGGTGCGATCGTCGGACGGGCGATCGAGGCCGATGAAGTCTGGATCTGGACCGATGTGGACGGCGTCATGACCTCGGACCCCCGGATCGTCAGAAACGTCCGCGTCCTCCCGTACGTCAGCTACCGCGAAGCGATGGAACTCTCGTTCTTCGGGGCGAAAGTCCTCCACCCCAAGTCCATCGAGCCCGCGATGGAGAAGGACATCGTTGTCCGGGTGAAGAACACCTTCAACCCGGATCACCCGGGCACGATCGTCCGGCGGCAGGAGCACCGCGAGAAGCGGGTCGTAAAAGCGGTCACCCACATCGAACGGGTCGCGCTCGTGAACATCAACGGCGTCCAGATGATCGGCAGACCGGGCGTGGCGCGGGAGATCTTCACCGTCCTGGGCGACGCCGGGATCAACGTGATGATGATCTCGCAGGCCTCCTCGCAGGCGAACATCTCTCTGATCATCGACGAAAGCAACCTTGCCGCGGCCCTCGAAGTGCTTGCGGCCCCGGTGAAGTCCGGGATCGTGCGGGAGGTCACCTCGGACCGGAACGTCGTGGCGATCGCCGTCGTCGGCGCGGGCATGGCCGGGACGCCCGGCATCTCCGGCCGGATCTTCACGGCGCTCGGCAAGGCCGGGGTGAACGTGATGATGATCTCGCAGGGCTCGTCAGAGTTGAACGTCTCCTTCGTGGTGCGGCAGGACGAGAGCAGGCGTGCGCTGCAACTGCTTCACGACGAGTTCAGGCTCTCGGAGGCGTGCGACGATGAGTAGGGGATCGGGCTATGCCGATGCCGGCGTGGACATCGACCTCGAGGCGCAGGGAGTACAAACCCTCATCAAGCAGCTCACCTACCGGCGCACGGGTGCCTTTCCCATGCTCGGGTCGGTCGGCCATTTCGCCGGGCTCATCGAGTTCGGCGACATGGCGCTGGCCCTCGCCGTCGACGGCGTCGGCACGAAGATGCTCGTCGCCGACGCCCTTCAGGACTGGACGACGGTCGGGATCGACTGCATCGCCATGAATGTGAACGACCTGTTCGTGATGAACCTCGAACCGGTCGCGTTCGTCGATTATATCGCCGCCGACGGGATCTCGATCGAGAAGATGCGCCAGATCGGCGTCGGCCTCAACGAGGGCGCCCGGCAGGCGAACATGAACATCGTCGGCGGAGAGACAGCGACCCTGAAGGGTCTCGTCACCGGCCTCGACCTCGCCGGCGCCTGTCTCGGCGCACAGAAGAAGGACGCCGTCGTCACCGGCGACGCGATCGTTCCCGGCGACATCATCGTCGGCGTCCCTTCAACAGGCGTCCACTCGAACGGCTACACCCTCGCCCGCAAGGTCGCCCTTGAAAACGGCGGGTTCGATGCCGCGCTCCCCTCGGGCCGGAGCGTCGGCGAGGCGCTGCTGACGCCCACCCGCATCTACCGGGAGGCCCTCGACGCCGCGGCCGCCTGCGAGGTGCACGGGATGTGCCATGTCACCGGCGGCGGCCTGCTGAACTTCACCCGCCTCTCGTCCTTCGGCTTCGATATCGTCGACCCCCTGCCTGTTCCCGAGATCCTGGCCTGGATCCGCGAGATGGGCGATCTTTCCTGGGTCGAGATGTACCGCACCTTCAATATGGGCATGGGCTATGCCTTCGTCGTCCCCGAAAAGAGTCTTCCGGCGCTGCGGCGGGCCGTGCCGGATGCACGGGTCTGCGGCGAGGTCGTGAAGGAGAGCGGGGCCTATCTCCGCGGCGCCCGCCTCCGCTGAACCGCAGTTCCGATCTTTTTTTCGTCGTCTCCCCGGTTCTCCGGGAAAATATATATCATGTGGCGATATATGGTCCGTTATACCTGACGGGAGGTGAGTTCATGACGGTAAAAAAGAAATCGGCGGCAAAAAAGCCTGAGGACGTGAAACCGGAGACAACAAAGAGCGCACCGGCAAAGGGAGCAAAGAAAAAGTGAGGCCTTATCTCCTCAACTCATCTTTTTTCTGCGGCGGCGTCGCCGGGGTCTCTGATGATCGCAGAGCTCCCTGACGGGTCATCGATGATCAGGGTGATGCGGGCCCGCCCCTCCCTGACGAGGGCGATCCGCTCTTTCAGAGCGAGCGCATGCTCCAGTTCCTCGCCCTCCGCCGTCCTGACGGCGGTGTCCAGAACGGCGTCGATGCGAACGAGCACCCCCTCCACGTTCGTGATAAAGCCCTCCGAAGCCGGACCCGGTGTGATCTCGACGCCGAGTTCAGGCACCTCGATCGTCCCCGAGGAGCTGCGGACCACCCGCACCGAAAGATCGTCCTCCCCCTGCACCGTCATCTCGCTCCGGGACGGCACCCCCTCGTTCAGGACGAAGACATCGGCCATCCGCCACCCGCACGGACAGGTGGCGCTCTCGATAAGGACCTCAGAAAAATAGGGGATATGTGCTATCTGGTAGATGTACTCGATCTCCTGTTTACAGGCCGGACAGGGTGCACGGAGGGCGTTTCGCACTACACCCCCCCGATTTTATCCCGGGAGATCTTCACCGACATCGGCGTCACGAGCACATAGTGCTGGTCTCCAAGGCCGATGATATCGCCGTTGACATCATGGGCGACCTCCCGCAGATCCTTGAGCACGCGCTCGTACATGATCTTGTCGAGCTTCAGGCGCGAAATATCCACAACGACGATGTTGCCGTTGTAGACCTCGTCTTTGACCTTGGGAGTGTCCTTGATGTCTGCGACCTGTGCGACCCTGACGTACATCGAGGCGGGTTCTTCTCCTGCCGCCCCCTCATATGCGGCAAGATCAAGTTCCATATAGTCGTCCTGCTTTGTCGGAGCAGGTTTGCCGATAATGGAGTCGAGGAATTTACCCATGAAAAGAACTGTAGAATGGAATTTATTTAAGGGTATCCAATCCGCCTTCAGAGTTCCAGGTTCCAGATGTCGTCCCCGACGCGGTGGAGCATCCGTACGACCTTCCCCTTCTCCATGGCGACGAGGTCCGCGGCATCGTACAGGGCGATGCCGACGGCGAGCGGCTTTCCGTGCCGTTCCTCGGCGATGACGCATGGGGCGTCCTTTTTCACGTCCTGACTCACCCCCACCACGCCCGGGCGCATGATGTCGGCGCCGTTCATCACGTACGGCACCGCCCCCGCGTCGACGGTTACCCGCCGCTCCTCGAACGGCCGCTCCACCGCGCCCCTGACCGTCGGGAAGACCAGGCCGTCGACCTCCATCAGGAGCGGCCGTTTGTCGATGAGGTAGAGGGTGAACGGCGAGTTCGTCTCGACCACCTCGAAATTTTTCGAGCGGAACAGTTCTTCTGCAGCGCCGATCTCCTCTGCGAGCGCCGCCTGAACGCGTACGCCTGCGGACCGCTTGATCGTGTGCCGCTTTTTCACCGCGATTTTTTCCATTCTGCAGTACACTTTGCTTTTATTCTTCTTTAACGTGCGGGGGCGTGTGGGGCGGAGCGGAGAATCCCGGTCAACAGGTGCAGGGATGAACACTTTCCCGCCATTCCCGATGCTCCTCCCGTATACGTATCGGGCAGATCCGGACGTGACCCACGGAGACGCACTGTCGCACTCGATACCTGGAGGTGGCCGTATAACCAGTTTCTGGAAGAACTCAACGCCGCGTGGGGATGGAACGGCCCTGTGAGCCTGTGGAGACAGTGCCTCTCCATCGCGTTTCTGATCATCCCTGAAGCCGGAAACCCTGCCCGAATAGGCGCAGAGTCGTTCGCATTGTTCGCCGCGGTATGTTTATGTAGATTCCACGCGCATGTATGGTACTCTTGAAGAGGTCCGAAAGGGAATTGTCATGACGAAAAGACCACTGGAGATTCTTGATCAGGTGCTCAACGGCCAGCCCGTTATCATTTCTTTGAAGGGCGGGCGTGAAATCCGGGGGGTCCTGCAGGGGTACGACGTCCATCTCAACCTTGTCCTTGACCGGGCCGAGGAAGAGGTCGACGGTGCCATCGAAAAGCGCGGCACGCTGATCGTGCGCGGAGACAATGTGATCTATATCTCTCCTTCAGTTGAATAATCCAGGTGAATTGAGATGTCAAAAGGTACACCATCAATGGGTAAGCGGCAGCACCACAGTCATATCACCTGCCGCAGGTGCGGGAAGTTATCCTTCCATGCAAAACACAAGGTCTGCTCTGCCTGTGGATTCGGGCGCAGCACGAAGATGAGCAGCTGGAAGTGGACGACGAAGCGCCCCAGAGTTCCAACGCATTAGGGTCCGAAGCATGTGTGGGATCGTTGGCATCGTGGATGCCGGCGGTGTCTCTTTCCCGCTGTATTATGCCCTGTATGCTCTCCAGCACCGGGGACAGGAGAGCACGGGCATATCAACATTCGACCGGCGGCCCTTTGTCCACAAAGGACGGGGGCTTGTGGCCGAAGTATTTGACGAACAGATACTCGGAAAGTTGAGAGGCACCGTCGGGATCGGGCATGTGAGATATCCCACTACCGGGGCCAATCTGCCCGAAAACATCCAGCCGTTCAATTTTGTGTTCCGGGAGCACACGCTCTCGCTTGCCCATAACGGGAACCTGGTGAACACCAGCGCCCTGCGGACCTGCTACGAGCAGGACGGGCAGATCTTCTGCACGACCACGGACTCCGAGGTGATCGCAACGATCATCGCCCATGAGATCCGCCGTTCGGGATCGGTGGAAGACGCCGTGGGCGTTGCGATGCGAGAACTCCGGGGCTCGTACTCGGTGGTTCTCACGCTGGACGACACGCTGTACGCCTTCCGCGACCCGCTCGGGATCAAGCCCCTGTGCATCGGCAGGACGCCGTCCGGCCATATCGTGGCCTCGGAGAGCGTGGCTGTCGATGCCCTGAACGGCACCCTGCTGCGGGACGTCGCACCCGGCGAGCTGGTCAAGATCACGGAAAACGGGATCGTCTCGACGCAGATCGCCGTCTCCGACCGGCGGGCGCACTGCATGTTCGAGTATGTCTATTTTGCGCGGGCCGACTCGATCCTCGACGGCACGCTCGTCTATGATGCCAGGCGGAAGATCGGCGAGGAACTCTACCGGGGAGCGCCGATGGACGCCGACATGGTGGCGCCGGTGCCAGACTCGGGAACGGCGTACGCCATCGGTTATGCGCAGGCGTCCGGCACCCCGTATCTCGAAGGGCTGATGAAAAACCGGTACATGGGCCGGACCTTCATCATGCCCAACCAGCAGATGCGGGAGAACGCCGTGCGGATCAAACTCAACCCGATCAGGGAGCATCTTGCAGGCAAGTCCGTCGTTCTCATCGACGATTCAGTAGTGCGGGGCACGACCTCCCGCCGGCTCATCGATATCGTCCGGGACGCCGGGGCGCGCGAGGTCCACCTCCGCGTGGGGTCGCCCCCGATCATCGCCCCGTGCTATCTCGGCGTGGACTTTCCGACCCGCACCGAGTTGATCGCCAGTTCCCGGTGCACCGAGGAGGTGAAGAACCTGATCCACGCCGATTCGCTCTATCACATCCCGGTCTGCAAGATGGTGAAGGCGATCGGCATCGATCTCGGCAACCTCTGCACCGCCTGCCTCACCGGGCAGTACCCGGTCACAGTGCCCGGGGAGTGCTGCGACGCGCGGTGCGTCGAGTATCAGAAGGGAAGTATTCAGACACATCTGGACGTGGACTGACCTTCCCGTTTGCATCCAGTATGGGATCAGATCCCTGGTCGGCCGCCAGGACAATGGGAAGAAACACGGTTCTCGCTGTTTCACGCGGGTGATCCCCCTCCTGATCTCATCCCTTCAGTCAGCCTCCGGGGTGCCGGCCCACCGTCTTCTCGGTCTTCGCTCAAAGGTGTCATGCATACCCGCACATCATACGCGAAGAGTCGAACAATGGAGAAGAAAAACAGTAGCGAGGGATGGATTTGAACCATCGGTCTACGGGTTATGAGCCCGTCGGGATTTCCTGACTACCCCACCTCGCTTTGCTGGATATAACATCTGTCCGTTCTCGCATATATAAGGTGCTCATGCTCAACCGTGCATGGTGCAGATACAATTATCCCCGGAGGCCTGTCTGCACGGCCGGTCCGGGATGTACTTCGGTTTCCTGGTCTTCACCCGGATGAAATCTAAAATAATCCTTTTTTTGTCTGTTTTCATGCTCTTTACCCGGTCTGCGCGCCCGGGATGCCTGTGAACCGTGTTTTTTGGTCGGATAGGGGGGAACAGATCTTTCTCCGTCGCCATGCAGAAAAATCGAAAAAATGTCTGAAAATAGTAGCGAGGGATGGATTTGAACCATCGGTCTACGGGTTATGGGCCCGTCGGGATTTCCTGACTACCCCACCTCGCTTTGCGGGACATATAATTAGCTGTTTCTCGGGTATATAGTTTCCCTGTTTTCGATGGATTTGGATCATTTCCCTCGTCGAACGGATCCTGGAGAAAAAAAGGCTGGAACCGGCGTCGCGGCTTGCCGACATGAAAATCGGCGTGATCGGGATCTCAGACCATGGGTTTGCCGTGCCCTTTGCCGATCACCGCGATCTCGCCGTGGATTTCCTGGCCGAATGGTGCGGCCCCTGCCCGGGGTTCGCCGGCAGGGTCGTCTCTGGAAGATGCAATCTCGATGAAAATCCGAAAACCGCGGCGCCGTTCGGTCCCTGGTGACAAACGTGTTTTCTCTCTGAGTGACGCTCCCCCCGCGCCGGTTCCGTGCTGAAAGGCACGGCCCTGTCTTCAGGCCCCGATAGTCTGATCGTTTTTAAATGCACAACGCCGAAACGTTCCTCTGTGTCAGGCGTCTTTGCATCCCTTCACCCGACATTGCAGGGCGTGCTCGCCCATCGTCTCGGCTGGGACAACCTGCGGCCGGTACAGGAGGCGGCGGCTCTGGCCGCGGCCGAAGGAAACGATCTCCTGGTGATTGCAGGAACGGCCGGGGGCAAGACCGAGGCGGCGCTCATCCCGGTGATCGACGCCGTCCTCAAGGAAGGTCTCCCGGGTGTCGGCTGCATCTGTCTCTCGCCTCTCAAGGCGCTGATCAACGATCAGGAGGAACGGATGCTGTCCATCTGCACCCCGGCAGGACTTTCGGTACAGAAATGGCATGGCGACGTTCCGAAGAGCGAACGCTCCTGGGAGGGCGGCGACCCCCCGCACATCCTTCTCACGACACCCGAATCTCTCGAAGTGATCCTGCTCGATCCGGCCCTTGCGGCCGACCTGAAAAACCTGCGTTTCGTCATCGTCGACGAGGTCCACGCCTTTGCCGGCGACCTGCGGGGAGTGCAGCTCCGCTGCCTTCTCGACCGTCTCGACCGCGCGGCCGGACGCTCTCTCCGGCGCATCGGCCTGTCTGCGACCCTTGGAAACCCTCAGGAGATCCTGAACTGGTTTTCCGGCCCTGATCGCCGGGCGCGGCTCGTCGCCGTCCCGTCGCCGCCCGGAAAAAAACAGTTCTCCTTTCTTCTTGCGGATCAGTCCGGTCAGGCCAGGGCCGTCGCGCGGCTGGTTTCAGGCCAGCGCGCGCTGGTCTTTGTCAGGAGCAGGAGCGAGGCCGAGTCCCTCTCTTCCGCACTTGCCGGGATGGTCGGCACGCTTGCGGTCCACCATTCCTCCCTCTCCGCCGCCGCCAGAAAGGCTGCTGAGGAGTCGCTTGCCGGCCAGGGCGCCGCGTGCGTGATCTGCACCAGCACCCTCGAACTCGGCATCGATATCGGCGGCCTCGACCGCGTGGTCCAGGTGGGGCCGCCGCCCTCGGTCTCGTCGTTTCTTCAGCGGCTCGGCCGGACCGGTCGTCGCGGTTCGCCGGCCCGGATGTCCTTCGTGCTCGCGGACGCCCTCGCCCTCCTCGTGGCCGTAGCGACCGTCGAGGCGGCGATGCGCCGCGAGATCGAGCCCCTGCATCCGCCGGTCCTGCCGTACACCGTCTTCGTCCAGCAACTCCTCCTCGCCCTCCTGAAGGAGCGGCGGGCGCTCAGGCGAACGGTGACCGCTTCCCTTCTCTCCTGTGCCGCCTTTGCGGGGATCGGAGAAGAAGACGTCGGGACGCTCATCGATCATCTCCTCGCAGAGGGGTATCTCTCCGCGGACGGCGGCTTTCTGATGCTCGGGCCGACGGCCGAACGCACCGTCGCCCGCGTCCACGGCCGCGATCTGCTCTCGGTCTTTGCGGGCGCCGGCGCCTTTTGCGCCCTGACCCCAGAAGGCGAGGAGGCTGGAGACCTCGACCCCGGGTTCGTGGCCGGGGGTGTCGGAACAGTCTGCACGCTCGGGGGCCGGCGGTGGCGGATCATCGCCCTTGACAGCGATCACCGGATCGCCACCGTCGTCCCTGAAGGCGGCGGACCCCGCGCCTCGGATCGCCGCCCCTTCTGGTCGGGCGCCGGCGCCCCGATGAGCCCGGCGGTCGCCCGCGCCGTCCAGCGCGTTCTCGCCCGCGGCTCTTCCTCCCTGCCCCTCGGAACGCGTGAGCAGGCGGCGATCCGGGGTGTTGCTGAGGAGATCGGACCTGGCATCCCCGCGGACGGGTTCCTGGTCAGGGAGAGGGACGAGGGGGTGCTCGTCCTCTCCTGCCATGGCGGCCGGTTCAACCGGGCGCTCGCCGTCCTTCTCCAGAAAGCGCTTGGAACAGGACCAAAGGTCCGTTTCTCCGACCTCTGGCTCCTCGTTGCAGGTGTGACCGGCCCGGACCCGGCAGGGGATGTCAGAGAAGCCCTCGGTGCGGTGCAGGGATGGAGCCGGACAGAGATCGCAGACGCCCTCCCCCTCCCGGCGCCCGACACCTGGAAGTTCGGCCCGCTTCTCCCCCGGTCCCTCTTCGCCGGGATGGTCCGTGCGGACGACGATGACTGCGCCGCTCTGGCCGCACTCCTCGCCGCCACCCCCCTGTATCCACCGGGAGAACATATATCTGCGCCGGCCCCTCACATGACTGATGAATGAAGCCCGGTGTTCTCATCATCTTCTGTCTCCTTCTGGCATTTTCCGCCCCGGTCCTTGCGGCGCCTGAACGGACGATCATGGGCACCCCCCAGCCCGGCGGAGAGTTTGTCGTCACCCTCAATGTGAGCGGCATCGCGGTCGGGGGCATCGTCGAGAACATCCCGGCCGGTTTTGTCTATGTCTCCACAACCCACCCGCCCGGCCGCGTCTCGGTCGCCGATCGGCAGGTCTCCTTCGCCCTCCTCGGCGACGACAGGGTCAGTTACCGTCTCCGTGCGCCGGCGGCCGGGTCAGGGGCGATCACCGGCTTCTGGGAGGATTTCGTGACCGGCGAGAACGGCACCGTGGCGCCGACGCAGATCACCGCCGCCGCTGCCGAACCGCCGGAAACGGGAATTTCACGGCCTTCTACGGTCATGCCCGGTTTCTCGGTGCCGTGCTCCCTTTTCGCCCTCACGGTCGTCCTCTTCTTCAGGAGGCGGTCGGAGTGAAGATCGCGATCGCCGTCGTTCTCTGCCTGCTGCTTGCGGCGCCCTGCATGGCCATGATGCCGTGCGACACCGACGGCAACGACAGACTCTCGGACGGCGAGATGGTACGGGCGATCTTCTCGTACCTCGACGTCACCTATCGGAACGGCACCGGCCAGGCTGCGTCTTTTGCCGATCTCTCCGACGCGGCGTATATCTACCATTACTGGGACGGGGCCCCGTGGGCATGCACCGATGCCGAAGGCCGGACGATCGTCTTCGAACGGCCACTCAGGTCTGTGGCCGTCATGTCCCCGCAGATCCTGGAGACGATGCGTGCGATCGGCTACCCGATGGGATCTGTGCGAGGGGCCGATCGCTCGGTCCTGATGGACAGGGAGTTCTTTCCCGATCTCGGTGAATGCAGATCGATCGGGAGCCTCGACGACCCGGACATCGACGCCCTCGCTTCCGTCTCGCCCGACGTCGTCTTTGTCCCGGCCGGTTCGACAGGAGACCTCGCAGCAGATGCCGCGTCCGCTCTCGGCATTCCCGTCCTCAGGTTCTCCTGCGCCTCCCCTGCCTCCGTCCGCAACGATGCCACGACGTTCGGCTCTCTCCTCGGGCGCAGGGACGGCGCCGAAGAACTCTGCCGTTTTCTCGACGAGCAGGAAGGGGCAGTGGCTGCCTGCCTCGACGGATTGCCGCAAGATCAGGTCCCTGCCGTTTATGTGGAGAACTTCTCCGCGTATATCGCCTGCGAAAGCGGGACGCCTGCCGGCGATCTGGTCCGTCTTGCCGGGGGCAGACCGGTCCCTGACGGCTTCGGGCTGGCCGGGGTGAGCGACGAGGAGGTGACCGCCGCCGCCCCTGCCGTGATCATCAAACTGGTCGGGCGCGATCCCTGTGCGTTCGGCGGTATCGGTGACCATATGTCCATCAGATTCATCGAGGTCAGGAATGCCATCGGCAAGCGTCCCGGCTGGAGCGCCCTCCCTGCAGAGAAAGAGGGGAGGATCTATCTGATCCATGCCGGTCTCTTCGAAGGGCCGCAGTACGTCGTCGGCCTCACCTATCTCGCATGCTGGCTCCACCCGGATCGCTGTGCCGGGCTTGATCCGGCGGCCGTGCACGAGGCATATCTCTCCCGGTTCTGCGGGCTCTCTGACGTCTCCGGGATCTTCGTCTATCCCGGTGACGCCTGATGCAGGGCCGTTTCGTCGTCGCCGCCGTGATCATCGTCCTCGCCCTCGCCGCGGGCGTCCACCTCTCCACCACCTATGACGACTACAGCCGGTACAACATCCAGTGGAACGGCACCTCCTCGTTCTTCTCGCTCCTCGAGGAGCACGGTGCGCACGAGGTGGAGAGGCCGGCCGATCTCGGCGGTTACGACGACGCCGTTCTCCTCATCATCGCCCCGCAGGGTCCTCCGGGAGCAGAGCGCATCGCGGCATACCGGGCGTTTCTGGCGCGAAACAACACCGTCGTCCTCTGCGACGACTTCGGGAGCGGCAACGATCTCCTCGCCGCCCTCGGGTCGGGCGTCACCATCCTGCCCGGCAACCTCACCTCGGTCGACCGGGACTATGTCGACGGAGCGGCGGTGAAGGGGTATCGTGCCGGGAACCACAGTCTCGTCGACAACGTCTCGTCGGTCCTGTTCAACCGTCCGGCAGCATTGGAGGGCGGCACGACGCTTCTTCAGACCTCCCTTCTCTCATGGGTGGACGGAAACGGGAACGGGAGGATCGACGGCGGCGAAGCGGTGGGCAGGTACCAGGTCTGCGTCAGCGAACAGGTCGGCGGCGGCGAGCTGATCGTCGTCGGCGACCCCGGCATCTTTCTCAATGCGATGTCCGGATTCGACGACGACAACCGGCTGTTCCTCGAAAACATCCTCACTCTGCGCCCTGTGCTGCTGATCGATCAGGGGTGGAGCCGCACGGCGTCCGCAGGGGCGCTGACCGGAGGCGTTCGTCTGGTGAAGGAGTACCCGATCCTTCAGATCGCCGTTGCAGGACTCTTTATCGGTGCGGCTGCATATTTTTTTAGAAAGAGGAATCATTAGGTAGATGACATGGATGCGACAGATCTCGACGTAAGTTATATTGCCGATTCTTATCACGAGGTGCTGGAGACCACGCAGGGGTTTGTGGTCGGGAACGAGCCCCTGATAGAGTTGATCTTCACCGGGGTTCTCTCGGGCGGTGCGGTGCTCATCGAGGGCGTCCCCGGGACGGCGAAGACCACGGTCTCGAAGATCACGGCAAAACTCCTGTCGTACTCGTTCAAGCGGATCCAGGGTGCGGTGGACGTCCAGCCCGCCGACATCATCGGGGTCCGCATTTACGTCGCCAGTGAGAATCAGTTCATACTCCAGAAAGGGCCGATATTCTCGAACTTCGTCCTCGTCGACGAGATCAACCGGCTGACGCCGAAGACCCAGTCGGCGCTCCTCGAATCGATGAGCGAGCATCAGGCGACGATCGACGGGAACACCTATCCGCTCCCGAAACCGTTCTTCGTCGTTGCGACCCAGAACCCCTACGAGTTCGAGGGGACGTTCTCCCTGGTGGAGGCCCAGCGCGACCGTTTCATGTACAGCATCCCGCTCGATCATCTCACGGTCAACGAAGAACTCGAAATCATCAGGCGCGACAACGGCGGGGAACTGACCTGGGACGATTTCGAGAGGACACTCCCGTCCCTGCTGAGTCCCGAGGATGTCGGAAAGATGATTGCTCTTTCCCGTCAGGTCCATGCCGACGAGGCGGTGCTCAGGTATATCGCCGATCTCGTTGCGGCGACGCGGTCACATGGAGATATCCGCCTCGGGGCAAGTTCCCGTGCGTCGCTCGCCCTCCTCAGGGGTGCGAAAGTCCGCGCCGCCATGGACAACAGGCCCTACGTCATTCCCGACGATGTCAGGAACCTTGCCCTGCCGGTGTTCCGCCATCGCCTCCTCATGGAGCGGGATGCGATCATCGGGCAGATCTCGGTGGACACGGTCATTCAGGAGATCCTGGACTCAGTCGAGGTGTCCTGATCTGTGAAACCCGGCCCTGCGGCTGAAGGTGCGGCCGTCCTGATCGTCGCCCTCGCGGCGTACGCGCTCGTCTTCGATGATCTCGGAGGGCTTCTTGCCGCCGGAGCGGTTCTTTTCTTCCTCCTCTTCAGAGGGGCGGTATTTTTTCAGGATCTCTCCCGCCTCGCCGCCACGCTCTCGGTCGAACGGGCAGTCGACAGGCGGATGATCCGTCAGGGCTCCCTGCTCGGCGTGGAGACGACGGTCTCGTACGACCCGGTGCCTGGCCTTTCCGTGGACGTTGAAGACCTGCTCCCGGCGGTGGCGGTGGCCGGCAGCGCCCAGACGACCAGGAAGATCGGGCCCGGTCGTGTCGTCATCGGGCACTCGTTCAGGGTCATGGCCGCCGGCGACACGTCCTTTGGCGGGATCGGGATCACGGCGAGGGACGCCTTTTTCTCGGCCTCGCTCTCTCTGAAAAAGTCTGATCTGAGACGTCCGGCTCTCCGGGTCACGCCGCAGAGTCGTCCTCTCTCCGGCCGCGGAACAGGTGCGGGCGCGGGCGACGAAGAAGGTGGGGCCCTGCACCTTCTCAGGGGGCAGGAGACCAGGGGCTACCGGGAGTACCTCCCGGGCGACGCTCTGGACACGGTGGACTGGAAACTTTCTGCAAGGTACGGGAAGATGTACGTCAGGGAGGCCGAAGGGCTCTCCGGGGGAATGCCGTTCATTATTGTGGATCTGCCCGACCGGCACGACGCCCCGGAACAGGATGCCTTCAACCGTTTTTCTCTGGAGGTGAACGGTGCCGTGCAGGGGTCGTTCACGAAGTTCGGATCCTGTCCCCTCCTGATCCTGTCCGGGGGAGACATTATCTCGTACATCCCGCCGGGTGCCGGCGAGAAAGAGCTCTTTGAAATCCTCGCCGGGGTCAGGCCGATCGAACGCTGTACCCATCTCTTCAGATATCTCGACCCGGCGACGGCGCGGGCGCGGGTCCGCGCCGTCCAGAGGGAATCAGGTCGTTCTGATCTGTTTCGAGATCGGCTCTCCGGGGTCCTGTCCGCATTCGGCGGTGACGGCGCCCCCATCGCGTTCAGACAGCAGGTCGCCCGGTCGATGAGATCGTCCGGGGCCGCGTCGGTCGTCCTGTACACGGCGGCCCTGGGAGACCTGAGCCACCTCGTCCAGATCGTCATGGAAGCCCGGCGGCAGGGGATGCCGGTCGCCGTCCACGCCCTCAGTGCTTCAGGCGCGGGAACCGTCGGGCGGCTGCCGGTCTCCCATGAGATCGCCGCAGTGGAGGAGATCTGAGTGGACGGGCGGTATCCGGCCCTGGCAGTGGCGGCGACCGGTCTGGCGTCGGCCCTCTCCGGCGTTGCAGGCGTTGCGGGGATCGTTGCGGTCGCCGTCTTCGCTGCGGTGTTCCTGCTCTCCCGTCGCCATGAAGGACGATGGTTCTCCCTCCTCTGTGCGGGTTCGCTCGTCGCTGTCGCCGCCGGTCTTTCCTCGCCGCTCTGGTCGGTGGCCGTCATGCTCTTCCTTCTCGCAGGGGTGGAGGACGACCTCGGCCTCCTGACGTCCCGGCGCGACGGCCTGGCCTATGCGCTCTTTGCCGTTGCCGCCGCTCTTCTTCTCGTCCCCCTTGCAGGGCTGCGGCATGCCGCGCTCCCGCTGATCATTCTTCTCGTTGTCGGCCTCGCCGGGGCCGGTGCGCTGACGGTGCTCTGGTACAGGCTTGTATGGACTGCACAGAAAGGTGAATCATGAAGATATCCGACCTGAACGACACGTATCTTGCAGCGTTTCTCCTCCTTGGCGCTGCCGCCGCGGCCCTCGTCACCGCGGCCCTGACCGGCCGGGGCGATCTTACGAGCGCCACCCTCGTGCTTGCGGGATTCGGCTCCTTTATCGCCGGCGTGTTCCTCCTTGCCCTGTACAAGGGCGAGCCGGTGGACCCGACCGTCGCCGCCCTGCTCCCGGTGCAGGGAACGGTGGGCATCGCCACCCTCATCGCAGATCTCGGCGTCCAGGGCGACGCCGTCTTTATGCCCCCGGGCGAGGACGGCGTCCCGGTCCAGGTGGTGCCGGTGGGTGCGGATCTGCCGTCTTCCCTTCCTGCAGGCTCCTCCTATGTAACGGCGGTCGACGGCGATGCCGTCGTCATGACGCCCCTTGCGGCTCCGCTGCTCGACTACCTCAGGCGGTCCTGCTCTCTTGAGGTCCCGTCGGACCGGGACCAGCTCTGCGAGGCGATCGCCGAGATCTTCGGCGGGGTGCTCGAGGTGGCCGGGCCGGCGACCGCCCGTTTCGAGGGCGACAATCTCGTCGTCGATCTCAGAAATTTCACGCTCATTGACGGATGCCTGGCGGTCAGAAAGGCATCGCCGAAATGCTGCACCATGGTCGGGTGCCCGATCTGCAGTCTTGCCGCCTGCGTCGCCGCAGAGGGTCTCGCCGCCCCGTGCAGGATTGCCTCGGCCTCTCCCACAGGGAGCAACCTGCAGATCATTATTGAACCGGCGGCCTGACCCTGATCCAGAGGTGGAGATCCCGGTAACTCGCGTTGATCCGGTCCTCGCCCCAGACCCCGTCCGACGGGACGGTCTCGTTGAAAAGGAGGAACTGGAGCCGGTTCATGTCGGTGCGGTCGACCGCGAAGGTGTACGGCTCTTCGACCGTTTTGTTGTGGGGTATTTCCAGGGAAAACCTCCCGATCCGCTCCATTGCATTCACCGATGAGGTGTTCGTCGCCGTATCGAAGGTCTGGTTCGTGAGCAGCACCTCGACGGTGTAGGTGACGTTCCTGTACTCGTGGTTGCCGACGCCGATGATCAGGGACTGCTCTGTCCCGGCGAAAAAGTCGGTCGGGTAGTCGGCGGCCTTCCCTCCTGATCCGAGAATATAGAACTCGGTGAAGTGTTCTCCCTCTTTCGGGACGACGATCACGTAGACCGTGGTCGCGACGGCGGCGATGATCGAGAGGACCAGGATGATGGAGAGCGCCCGGTCGAGTTTCGACTGCTCCTGCGGGAAGAGTTCGGATCGCGCCTCCGCCGTCATTTCAGCAAAAGGAACGGAGAACCGCCGTTCTGGCGGGAGCGCGATCCGCCGCCAGTGGGCGACGGCGAGCATCGCAACGGTGAAGATGACGAGAGCGGTGAGGATCGGATCGAGCCTGATCCCCCAGGGCGTGTAGTTGAGGGCAAGCCCGATCAGGGGGACGACGGCGATGGAAAGCCCGAAGGAGAGGGCGACCCGCTCGATGCCGTCGAGGTCGTCTTTCGCCGGGAACAGGGCGGCGATCAGTGCATACCCGGGTATGAAGAGGACCATGGGCAGGCCGAAGACCGCCCGCAGAACGCTGGTGTTGAGCACCGGGAGATAGACGCAGAAAACGGTTGCCGCCGTCCAGAGGGCGACGATGATGAGGTCCTTCGGCGCTGCCCCGGGTTCGAGGGCCTCGACGATCGGCGGCTTCCCTTCGTTCATGGCAACCGGAAAAAAAGGTCAGGGCCGTTTCCTGTACAGCAGGCCGGCGGCTGCAATCCCGCCGAGGACGCACCAGAGGGGCAGGGGTGACTCTGTCGGCGTCGTCGCCGGTGCCCCGGTCGTCGTCTCCATGACTGCAGGTGCGGTCGTCTCGACCCGGGCGGTGGTCGTCGTTGTCGTCGTCGCAACCGTCGTCTCTGCACGCGACATCACCAGCGCGTATTCTCCTGCCGCGGCGATCGTCGTCGAGATGGTGCCGTCGTCGATCCTGCTCTGCAGGGCCTTCCAGCTCCCGCCGGTGTAGCCGAGGATGGTGTACGTCGCCGTGCTGTTGATCTCGTCCTCCGTCATCCCGATGCTGAGGTCTGCGGAGGGGTCGAACGTTGTGTCGGAGGGCAGGATCGCAAACGGTCCGGACACTGCCGTCCACTCCTCCGGCACCGCCCGGTTGCTCACCATGATGGTGATGTCGTCGGCGCTCGCGCCCGAGAGCGCATCGCTCTCAAAGGTCAGGACCGCCGTGCCGTCAAGGGACGAGACGGTCACCGGTTCCCCGGCGGCAACGGTCGTGGTCGTATCCCCGTCTCCTCCCGACGAGGGTATCGTCGTGGTCGTGGTTGCGGGGATGGTAGCGAGAAGGCTTCCGTCCACATAGATCTTCACGTTGACGCTGCCGCCGTTGAAGCCGTTCACGGTGAAGGTGACGTCCGCGTCGGTGGCGCCGATCTTCTTTCCGCTGAGGTCCATCGAGGTGTCGATGGACGCTGCCCCGTCGGTGCCCGATCCTTCGAGGGTGGTGTAGGATATGAGCCCCTGCGGAATGTTGCCGGGCTGTTTTATGGTCACGACGCCGTCCTGCCCCTCGCCGAATACGGTCACGAACTTGTTGCTCATCTTTGCGCTGAAGTTCGCCGTCTTCACGTTTTCGGCACGGATATCGATCATGCCGCTGTTGAGGGCGAAGGGCATCTGGAGGTCATTGGTGCTCAGGGAAAATCTTCCGCTGTCGTCGAGGGGGATCGACGCTTCTATCCTGATCATAAAGGTACTGTTGTCCGGGAGGTCTTTGACCGAGATGGTGATCGGTGTGTTTTCCTGAATGGTACCCGGCGATATGGCGACGGTTGCTGCGGAGATCGGGGTGATGACCGCGATCAGCCCGAGGATCACTATCAGTAACCGTCCGATTCTGGGCTGTGTCATGCTCACTACTCTTGGTGGATACTATATCACTTTTGCGGACCCCGCCGATGTTTCTCTCCCGTTTTCTCGGGTATTCAGGTTCAAAGCACGATCCTGTATGCGAATTTATACCCGGTGCATTCAACCCCATTCGGAATGTTTAAATGATCACTGGGGCATCTATGTAACTATCCCCCAGAGGTGATATTGTTGACGCGCGTTGCTTCGCGGAGTATTTTGACTATTCTTATATTGCTGGTTCTGGTCGGCTATGCCGCCGCCGGATCCCCCGACGGATCTGTTGTTAGAACGGACGACACGATGCCGTATATCGTGGTGCTCAAGGACCAGCCGGACAGCGGTACATCATATGCGGCGATGAAGGCGCAGGCCGCCTCCAGCCAGGCATCGGTGCTCTCGTCCATCGGCGCGATCGACAGCGCCGCTGCACGGTCTGCCGAACAGTTCTGGATCGTGAACGCGATCCGGATCGAGGCGGACGAGCAGACCATTGAGCGGATTGCCCTCCTGCCCGGCGTCGACCACGTGGAGCCAGATATGCGGGTGCAGGTGGACGATCCGGTCTTCGAGGTCTCCGACACCGTCGACGCCCAGTACACGCGGAGCAGCGACGAGTTTCTGGTGCCCTGGAACCTCGACTGGATCGAGGCGCCGGGAGTATGGGACGCCGGGAACATGGGCGACGGCGTGACGATCGCCGTCGTGGATACCGGCATCAATGCGTCGCACCCGGCGTTCGGTGACCGCGTGAAGGCGTTCGCCGATTTTGTCAATCTTGATAACGAAACCCCTTATGATGATAACGGTCACGGCACCCACTGTGCCGGCACTGCAGCCGGCGGCGAGGTGGCGGCCTCATCCTATAACTCTGAGTACGACGTCGTCCTGGGCGTCGCGCCGGAGGCCGACCTGATCAGTGCGAAGGTGCTGGA
>JASGMW010000085.1 GCA_030156225.1 Methanofollis sp. | reverse complement strand
GTCACAGATGTGCTCGAACTGTGGAAGTATCGTGAAAAAGACGCTTTCCGAGAGAGTCCACGCATGTCCATACTGTGGGTTTGTTGCCGAGAGAGATTATAACGCTGCGGTGAATATTCACCGCGTGGGGATGGAACAGCCCTTTGAGCCTGTGGAGACGATACCTCTCCATCACATCGCTGTGATGCACGTGCTGTCCGTGAAGCAGGAAGCCCCGCCCTTCAGGCCGGGGTAGTTCACATGAATTATACGGCCCTCTGAATAATGTGCGCGGGCACTGCCGCACTACAAAGTTCATTTCTGAGAACCTCCTATAATCATACTGAATGATACGGGAAACAGGACCGGTACTTGCCACCGCCCTCGCGCTTATGGGCATCCTGATAGCGCCGCTGATTCAGCCCGCATGGCTCCTGTCCCTCCTTGTGATCCTGGTATCGGGCGTGCTGCTCCTGATCAGGGGGACAAGATACGCATCCGTATCCATCATCGTCATTGCCGTCCTGTACGGCGTGGGGTTCCTGTCCCTTGCGGTCTTTGCAGCGACGCTCGCGATCGTCGTCATCGGCGAATTCGCCTTCAGACTCAGCGGGGAGCAGGCCAGTTCGTATGTTCCGTTCATTCTCACCGCATGCGCGACGGCGGTCCTCGCCATGTGGTACGTGGGCGTGTTCTCGCCGCTCACCGTGATCCTGGGCGTGCTGGTCGCCGTCCTCCTCAAGGCCGCCCTGAACGGCAGGGAAGACACCCTGATGATCGAGGGGCTCGGGGTGGCGATGGTGATGCAGCTCTTCTATGAGATCGACTACTCGGTCGATCTCCGCATCCTGGCGGCGGCGGCCGTCATCACTCTCGTATTCGTCATTCTGTCGTACTATTTCAGGGTCGCAGATCTTCCCGGCCTTTTTTCGGCGGCGATCATCGGCATTCTCCTCATCGTTTTCGCCGATATCAGATGGTTCCTGATCATGCTCCTGTTTTTCACGCTGGGTTCGCTGGCGACGAAGTACAGGTACCGGGAAAAGGACGCCATGGGCGTCGCCCAGTCCCACGGCGGCGTGCGCGGGTACTTCAACGTCTTTGCAAACGGACTTGTGGCGACGGCCGGAGCCGTCCTCTTCGGGATCACCGGGCACCCGGCCTTTACCGCCCTTTTTCTGGGGAGCGTGGCATCGGCGGCGGCCGATACCGCCGCATCCGAGATCGGAGTCATGGGCGGCGATCCGTACCTGATCACGACTCTTGAGCGGGTGCACCCCGGCACCAACGGGGGCGTGACAGTGCTCGGCGAAGTGGTGGCCCTCTGCGCAGCCGTGATCATATCCCTCTTGGCATGGGCGCTCGGCGTCGTCGACCCGGGCGTCGCCGTCATCGGTATTCTGGCCGGATTTTTCGGGACCAATGTGGACAGTCTGATCGGTGCGACGCTGGAGAACAGGGGCGTCTTCGGGAACGCCGGCACAAACCTCGTCGCAACCTTCTCGGGCGGGATCTTTGCGCTGGTGCTGTCGTTTTTTGTCTGAAACAGGCAACAGACAGCATACAGTCAGACCGCGAGATTTCAGTCTGTTTCTCTCAAAGCAGCCTCTGGCGGGAAAACCCGGCGGGCAGGAGCGATAGAACCGTCCAGACAGGCAAGATCGATCGGAACAGAAACCGCGAAGGCCGACGCCCTCTCTTCACGGGAGGCAAGGTGGCGGCCGGCCCTGCGGATTCGGAACAGAACCGGCAAAAACAGCCGGATTTTTCAGCAGAGGCTGATCAAAAAAGAAGATTTCCGGATCCTGCAGTTCAATATCTGTACCACCGCCCCTTCTCGTCGTACTCCCCTACCTGAGGAGCGGCGGCCGCTGCGGCGTCGGGACCTTTCTCATAGAAGGTGGCCTTGAAGGCGAGGGCAAAGGGGACGAAGAGTGCGATCGCAACGGCATAGACAAGGGCGGTCACCCAGATTCCGTCCGGGCCGAGGAGAGCGGCGAACTGGAGCTGCGCCGCCGTGGCGTTGATGGTGTCGAAGACGATCGGTTCCCCGCTCCCGGCCAGGGGGGCGAGCCTGTCGTACAGCAGCGCCGTCCAGAAGAACAGCGCCCCGAATCCGATCAGCAGGAGCACTGCAAGGTTCGCCACGTAAAATAAGACGGCCTTTGTAAACCTGGTGAGCACAAAGGCCGCGCTCCGCTGGATGGAGGCGAAGACGCCCAGGCCCTCGCCGACCGCCGCCGTATCGTAAAAATACGCAAAGAGGGCGAACGAGAGCAGCACGCCGAGCGCCGCCGAGCCCGCCGCCTCGACGGCGTTGGACCCGGCCATGAACGAGAGCGGCACGGCGACCAGGAAGGTGGTCACGACCACCGCAAACAGAACGACGACGGCGGGAAGAAGGACGCGGAAATAATGTTTCTTCCCCTCCTCCAGAAATACCGCCGGGGTGCCGTCGTTCCGTTTGATCGCCCCCAGACTCCCGGCGACAAAGAAGGGGAGGATCAGGACTCCGATCAGGAGTATCTTCCCGGCAAAGAAGGTATCCCCGGAGAGTCCGAGATAGATGCCGAGCCCTGAGACGATGCCCGCGACGATGCCGGCCGTCCAGATCAGCGGCATCCGTACGAGGAGGCCCAGGGCCTTCCTGAGCGATGCAACGACCATATTTATCGGTTCCTGGGCATGGCGACGATCTCGCGCACCTGCAGGTCGAAGAACGCTGCCGTGTGGGCCGGCCTGACGACGCAGACGGTGTCGGCACCGCTTGCGGTCCCGCCGACGGCGACGACCTCCTCGTCCACCCGTATCGCCCCCTGGTCCGCGGCGATGAGCACGCACTCGACGGCTACTTTCAGGCCGACGGCAACGGTGCGCCTGAGCGCTTCGGCGATCGCCTCGGTCCGGGATGCCCCGCCGAGTCTCGGCGAGCGGGAGATCGCCCGCTCAAGCCCGGAAAGCGCGTGGGTGCCGGTGACGATCGTCACCCCGGCCGCCCGGAGCGTCTCAGCCGCCGCTGTATCGAACTCCCAGATGCCAGGCGTCGAGAAGCCGACTGCGTGCGTCACCGCGACGAGGCGGAGGTCGGTACCCTTCATCGCCTCCAGGATCACGAGGGCGGTGCGGCCCGACGTGCTGGCCGCGACCACCGTTCTGATCCCGGCCTCCCGCGCGCGCTCGACTGCAAAACGTGCGGCGTCCTCTGTATTCGCTTCGCCCGGCGTATCGAAGTAATAGGTATTCCGCGTGATGTAACCCATGGTACCAGATTAATAAGAGTGCAGACGTAAAAGAGAGTTGTTATGATTACTCTTGCACTCGCCGGCAAACCGAACTGCGGCAAGTCCACCTTCTTCAAGGCCGCAACCATGGCGCAGGTCGAGATTGCCAGTTATCCCTTCACCACCATCGACGCCAACCACGGCGTCGCCTATGTGCGCACGTCCTGCCCGTGCAAAACCCTCGGGCTTTCGAACTGCACCGCCTGCAAAGACGGCGTCAGGTTCGTGCCCGTCGCCTTCGTCGACGTGGCCGGGCTTGTGCCGGACGCCCACAAGGGGAGGGGACTCGGCAACCAGTTTCTGGACAATCTCAGGGAGGCCGACGCCATCCTCCACATCATCGACGCGAGCGGCGCCACCGATGCCGAGGGCAACCCGGTGGACACCGGGAGCCACGACCCGCAGGAGGATATCGCATTCCTCCGGTACGAGATGACGATGTGGGTCGTGGGCATCCTTGCCAGACACTGGCCGCGCCTCCAGCGGCAGGCCCAGTCGAAGATCTCCGACGTCTACGAAGGGGTCGCAGGGGTGCTCGCCGGTCTCGGGATCACCTACGAGCATGTGAAGGATGCGGCGGACGAGGTCGGGATCGACCTCAGGCGGGCTTCGGTGGAAGACCTCGCACCCTTCTGCGACAGTCTGCTCCGGCAGACGAAACCGATGCTCTTCGTCGGCAACAAGATGGACACCGCCCCGGACGGGATGCTCGACGCACTGAAGGACGTCGACTGCATGCCCGCAAGCGCCGCCGCCGAACTCGCCCTCAGGATGGCGGCCGAGGGCGGTTTTATCGATTATCTCCCTGGAGACCAGTCGTTTGCGATCAGGGAAAACGCGAAACTCACTGCGGCGCAGCGGGCAGGGATCGAAAAACTCGGGCTCCTGATCCAGAAACACGGCAGCACCGGCGTTCAGCAGGCGATCAACCGGGCGGTCTTCGATCTCCTTGACCAGATCGTCGTCTACCCGGTGGAGGACGAACATCATTTCACCGACAAGCAGGGGCGGGTTCTCCCGGACGCCTTTCTGATGCGCCGGGGCTCGACCCCGAAGGACCTCGCCTTCCGCGTCCATACCGATATCGGCGAGGGGTTCCTGTACGCCGTCGACGCCCGGAGCGGGATGCGGATCAAGGAGAGCACCGGGTTGAAGGACGGGGACATCATCAAGATCGTGAGCACCCGCAAGTAAGACCAGACAGATACCTTTTTTACCGGTGGCGGTGAAGGACTGATATCCATGGGCGGCGAAGTCTATCAGGCGCAGGTGCTCCGGAACTTTTTCGACACCATCACCGGCAGCGACCGGAACCTCAGCCGTATTTTTATGTGTGTCGTTTCTCTGGCAAAACTGCGGATGGAAACGCCCGAAAAGACGTCCCTTCTGATGGACCAGCTCAGGAAGAGCAGGCAGCATAAGGAACTCTCCGTCGATATCATCGACTACATGTGTTCGTGCGCCGCGGAGATCGATCTGGTCTCGGTCCAGACGGCCTTCGGCGTCAGGGAGGTCAGGGAGATCGCGGAGTCCTTCGACGCGATCAGCATCGATTCGCTCTGATCGAATTTTGCATGGATTTTCGGTTTTATGGTGTCCCGGTCGACAAGGTCGACTCTCTTCTCGAAGAGATCGTTGAGGAAAAATTTGAGGCCCATATAGGCGTCGTTGCGCGGTCGTTTTCGCGCAGGGCCGACGGTAATTGCGCCAGTTTTGATCTCGGGGATCTTGCGGCGCTCGTGCGGAGAGCAGGCGAAGGGTGATCCCCCGGGCGACGGGTCTGTGACCATATCGGATGATAGCCGGATGCATTTTTGTCCACCTGCAGTCCGACACGTTTGCACATTGTGGCACAGATGCACCATTAGAAATATCGTCCTCTGTATGAACCCTCAAGCACGTTCAGTTCTTTATGATACGCGACATGGCGGTGGGGCATACGAAGACATCCCGATCCTCATGGACATCAACGAGGAACGGGTCGCAGACAGAAGGCATGTGACGATGCAGAAAGAATGATCAGGCAGGGAGACAGGGCGCAGACAAATTACAGAAGATCTGAGACGTTACCATTTACGATCGAACCCCAACGTACGGCAGGGTGAACACGATGCCGTACTGAACAACAGGAACCGCCGGATCGGATACGCTCTTCCCTGAATCAGGATGTGTCTGTCTGACCATGGAGACCGACGGAATCGACAGGACCGCAAACGGCCGCGATGCCGTGGCCTGCAGGAACTGCAGCAGGGTATAATAGGGTCTACTGCCATACCCGGAGAGTACGAGGGAGTCGATGAGTATGGCAAGTCCCGTCTATTTTGCAAGCCTTCAGGCGCGTTCAGATACAGAGAGCACCGTGGCAAAGGTGCGGCGGCTCTTTGACGAGAGCGGGTGTGCATCCTGCATACACAAACAGGATCGTACTGCAATCAAATTGCATTTCGGGGAACTCGGCAATGATTCGTTCATCAGTCCGGTATTCGTGCGGCAGGTCGTGGACAAAGTAAAGGCGTCCGGCGCTCTCCCGTTTCTCACCGACACCAATACGCTGTACATGGGAAGCCGGTCAAACGCGGTCGATCATATCACGACCGCGGTCCTGCACGGATTCGATTACGCAGTCGTCGGCGCACCCGTGATCATTGCCGACGGCCTGTGCGGAAAAAACGTCGCTCACGTAAAAATCGGCCGGAAACATTTCGATACCGTTTCGATCGCCGGCGATATTGTTGCCGCCGACAGCATGATCGTGCTGAGCCATTTCAAGGGGCATGAAGTCGCCGGGTTCGGCGGTGCGATAAAGAACCTCGCGATGGGCTGTGCACCGCCCGAAGGAAAGCGGGCACAGCATCAGACACGCCCGTATTCAATACAGGAGCGGTGCATCGGCTGTGGAAAATGTCTGGAAGTATGCCCGAAATCCGCGATCACCCTTGTAGAAGCGAAATCGGTCATCGATCGCGACCTCTGTATCGGCTGTTTCGAATGCATGACCGTCTGTCCCGAACATGCGATCGATATCGACTGGGAAACCGAGATCCCGCTCTTTGTCGAACGAATGGTGGAGCACTCGTACGGGGCGCTGCAGGGAAAGACGGGAAAGGCAGGATACATCAATTTCCTGACGCGGATCACGCCTGACTGCGACTGTGTACCCTGGAGCGATGCGTCGATCGTCCCGGACATCGGCATCCTCGCGTCCACCGATCCCGTGGCGATCGATGCGGCGAGTTATGATCTTGTCAACCAGCAGACCGGATTTGCAGACTCGCGCCTGACCTCCCATCACCACAGTGGCGAGGACAAGTTTACCGGCATGCGGGCGAACACGAATGGAAAACAGCAGATCACGTACGCGGAATCGCTTGGTATGGGTACGAGCACCTATGAACTCATCAGGATCTGATCGCCTCCTCCGGAACAGGCAATCGATACCATAACAAAAAGCGCAATAAGGAGGAAAACATGGAACGGTCATTGCAATCAACGGGAGCCCCCGGAAAACATGGCGGCAACGCTGCTCGAACATGCCCTTCGCGGCGCAGCATCCGTGGGGGCCAGAACAGAGCTCGTCCAGCTGTACGATCTGGAGTACAGGGGGTGCACCAGCTGCTTTGCCTGCAAGATCAAGGGCGGGAAAAGTTATGGAAAGTGCGCCGTGCGGGACGGGCTGACACCGGTCCTTAAAAAATCCAGGGGGATGCCGATGCCCTCCTCCTCGGCTCACCGATCTACTTCGGCACGGTCTCCGGGATGATGCGGGCCTTTATGGAGCGCCTCCTCTTTCCGAACCTTGCCTATACCGGGCCCCCGCAGTCCTTGTTCGACAGGAAGATTCTCTCAGCGTTCACCTATACGATGAATGCTTCGGAACCGCAGATGAAGGAACAGCAATATCCTGTACATATTGCGGGGGGCATTCCGGGATGTTATCCCTGAGATTGCAGCCCCAATCTCATCATATTGATCGCCGCGTTCTGGTCGCGATCCATCACCAACCCACAATGCGGGCCGCCGCCAACCGTTCCACCGATCCTGATGGCGACGACCTGAACCAGACCGAGACGTCCGTCGGTCGTTATCTCCCGTCCCTCCCGAGCAGCGTCCTGATCTCCCCGACGGCCCGCTCCCCCCGCGGCGTGTCTTCGAGGACGTACAGGATCGTTCCTGCGGCGAGGGCGCCCAGTCCGGCAAGGAGCGTCGGCACCGGGAGCGTGAGAATCATCAGAACACAGGACGCCGCTCCGGCGGCCGGGATGAGGGGGCCGAAGGGGAGGCGGAAATAACGACGGTTCTCAGGGACAGTGCCGCGTTTAATGGCTAAAACCCCTGCGCTCGCGTTAACCAGCCCCATCGCCACGAGAGCAACGGTATTGGTGAGATCGACTATCACGCCGAGAGAGCCAAAGGTGATCAACACGAGGACGATCCCGGTGGAGAGGAGGATGGCGTTTCGCGGCTGATCGTTTCTGAGCCTCGCAAACCATCCAGGGATCTGTCGTTCGCTCGCCATCTCGAGGGCGACTCTCGATCCCCCGATGAGATTTGCGTTCGCGGCCGAGAGCGTCGAAAAGATCGCGCCGGCGGCGATGATCAGCCCGCCTCCCTCGCCGAAGAACACGACCGCCGCATCGAAAAGACTGGTCTCTCCGTATGCAGGCAGACGCGCTGCAAGGAGCCCGATCTCGACCCCCGTGTAGATGAGGGCGACGATCCCGATAGACAGAAGGGTGGCGAGGGGGACGTTCCGTTCCGAACGCTTGATCTCGCCGCCCATCATGGCCACGACCTGAAAGCCGATATAGGCGAAAAAAACCATCACCACACCGCTGAACATGCCGGATGCGCCGTGCGGGAAGAGTGGGGAAAAATCGGCAGGCGTCGCCATTGCAATCCCGATCGCGGCAAAACCTGCGAGGATGGAGACTTTGAGGGCGACGAGGACGATCTCCGCTTTTCCTGCTTCGGCCACGCTACGCAGATTGACGATCGCCAGTGCAAGGGCGCCGGCGCCGGCGGCGATCCTGATGTCGAAGGAGGTGCCGAAAAGGAGATTCACGTAGATGCCGAGGCTCAGCAGGACAAAGGCCGATGCGATGGTAACGCTGATGTACATGCCCCAGCCGGTCAGGAAACCGGGAAACGCTCCGAGCATCCTGCGGGAATAGAGATAACCGCCACCGTCTTCGGGATAGATGCTTGCAAGCGAGGCGTAGGAGAGACCGGTCAACGCAACCAGCCCGCCGCAGATGAGATATGAAATGACGGCCGATGGCCCTGCGGTCTGAACGACAAGCCCGCTGAGCACGAACACCCCCGCACCCACCATATTGCCGACGGCGAATGCGACCGCCGCCACGATCCCGAGGCCGCCGCGTCGGGTGAAACCGTTCTCCATCAGAGAAGGGAGTGAGTGCGGCGTTAAAAAAAGGTTTTCCCGTTTCAGAGGTGGAGGAGGTACGGCAGGGCGATCAGCCCGATCATCATCGAGAGGAGCACCCACGAGACCATGAATACGATCGTCTGGGCGTGGCGTCCCAGGCCCCGCGGTTCGAGCACTCGTTCTGCCCCTTCCTTGAGGATATAGCCGCCGTCGAGCGGTACCATCGGGATCGCATTGAAGATCCCCACGTTGATGTTGATCCATGCCGACCAGAAGAGCAGGTGGACGACCCCCCAGAACAGGGGGAAGGGCTCTTCGAAGTATCCCGTCGCCGGCGTGGTGAAGGCGAGCACCTTGAGCTGCTGTCCGCCGATCGAGGTGTCGAAGGGGATGACCACAAAGCGGAGGAAGCCGATCGGGGAGAACATCTGGCTGACCGTCGTCTGTACGGCTCCGGCGTCGTAGTAGTAGATGCCCATATACCCGGAGTCCCGCGGTCCCGAGACGTTTGTGACCTCCCGGGGCCATTCGTCGAGGGTGATGGGGTACGAGGAGACGGCGCCGTCTGTATCGAGGGTGAGGGTGATCTGATCGCCCGGCCGCGTGGCGTTGAGAAGGGCGCTCACGTCGTCCCGTGTGGAGACGTCGATCCCGTTCACCGCCGTGATCACGCTCTGTGTCGGCACCCCGGCGACATTTGCCGGCCCTCCTTCGTAGACACCATAGATCGCCGGGAGGTTGAGGGGCGTCGCCATGCCTACGGCCGCGATGAAGAGGGCGAAACAGATGACGCCGACGACGATGTTGTTGGTGATGCCGGCGCCAAGCATCCGCAACTTGGGGAGGCCGTGGACCTTCTCGGCGTCCTCCTCGTCGGGTTCGACAAAGGCACCGATCGGGATCACCGCATAGAGGAGGCCGGCGCTTTTCACCCTGATATTTTCGATCCTGCAGAGCACGCCGTGGCCGAACTCGTGGATGGCGAGGGTGAGAAAGAAGGCGAACCAGACGGCGAAGGTGGAGGGGACGTACTCGTTGATGCCGGG
>JASGMW010000084.1 GCA_030156225.1 Methanofollis sp. | reverse complement strand
CGGCAGCTTTCACGCAGGAAACGTCACCGTGCGCAGCGACGAGAAAATTGATGTAATCGCAGTCAGAAAGCGGCGGAGAGAGAACCACACTGATTTATTCGGTTCGCAAAATATATCGATCTTTCGGTCGGAACGCAAAGATGCGTAACTCCTACATGAAGACGACATCATCGTTCGGACGGCCGCCTTTCCCCTCATCATTTGTGTATATCTGAGAGGGGGGGGGGCGGAAGGCATCCCGGTCGATCAAAGAGGATACTTTACCCGGGGAGTCACCCCGTTCAGCGATACGGGCGTATTCATCCTTGATTGCAAAACTGAAGAATGTGCTCATTGAATAGGGATCGATCTAATAATACATAGTACTTTCTCAAACATCTGAGAAATTATCTATACAGCAAGCATTCGGTGGGGGGTTTTTCGAAATCTTTTCAAAAATATGCAGCAAATGCGGGTATCTCAAGCAGGATCTTGCCCTCTCGGAGAGAGAGTGGATCTGTCCTGACTGCGGTACTCGCCATGACCGTGACATCAATGCGGCGATCAATATCAAGAAATTCGCCCTGCAAGAGCAGAATCTTGTTGGGGTCTCAGGTGCGGAACGCGCCGTTGAGCCTGTGGACTTGCCTCAGTAGATAGAGGGAGGATGAAGCAGGAAGCCACGCCCACACAGGCGCGTGGTAGTTCACACGCTCCTCATGGTAACGATCTCATGTCCATGGTCGGCATGAAGCCTGTCACAGGTAAAAAAAGATTTACCGTGGCTGGATGAAGCCGCCGGTCAGCGTTGCGTCAAGTACCTGGTGATCGGTCTTTTGCGTTGCGAGGCTGACCACGACCATGGCGATCGCTGAAAGTACGACCGCATAGAAACTGAAATGGACCGGGAATTTATCGACCAGATAATACCAGTACCCGAGAGCCCCGCCTGAAACGAGGCCTATGGCCATCGATGCGAGAGCACCTTTCCGCGTCGCCCCGCGCCAGTAGAGGCCGGCGATCAGGGGGACAGCGAAGGTGGAGAGCATGAGGCCGATCCCTGACCACATCAGCCATGCAAGCATCTCGGGCGGATTGATCGCCAGAAGGAGCGTACCGCCTGCCGCCAGGATCACCGATACCCTGGATACCAGGAGGGTCTCTCTGTCGCTCGCTTTTGGCCTGAAGATGTTCTTCCAGATGTCCCATGCAAACATCGACCCGACCGTGAGCATCAGGCGGTCGGTTGTCGACATCACGGCTGCGAGCACAATCACCGCAAAGAACGACCAGACCCAGAGGTTCGGGATCGCGTATTCAATCCCTGAGATAAAGATATAGTCCTGGGCGTTCGGGACGTTCGGAAGGACGATCTGACCCTCCTCGACAAGGGCGCGGCCGGCAAACCCTGCAAACTTCATCAGAAGCATGATGACCGCATACACGGCAAAGGCAATGAGAGGAGACCACTTGAAGTAGTGCTCTTCCTTTGCGGCAAGCACGTTGTTGATCACATGGGGGGCGCAGGCAAGGCCGACGGTGAGCATGAGCCCGAACGAAACAAGGAACCACGGGGTGAAGGCATCCCCTGAAAGAAGATAGGGCTGGACAAGAGTCGGGTCGACCCCGGCCATCACCTCATTGATATGCGAGAGGCCGCCTGCTTTCGCAATGAGGAGAGGGGCGATGGTGATCACGCCGACGATCAGGAGACCGCCCTGGATGACCGTCGTCCATGAAACGGCATAGAGCCCGCCGACGACGGTGTATGCAGTGATGATCACCCCTGCAAGGAGGAGGGCCTGCCATTGGGGTATCTGGAAGAGCCAGATGAGAACGATGGAAATCGCCGTGTACTGCCCGACAAGGTAGATCAGGGAGACGATGATTCCGGCGAGGGCCGCAAGGCCGCGCATCGCCTTCGGGCTCTCGAACCTGTGTGCAAGATAGTCTTCGACAGTCATATAGCCATTATTCTTGCTTATCCGATGGAGTTTCACCCCGAAGACAATGATACAGAAAGAGGCTGCAAGGGGAACGAAGAGTTGCTCCCAGATCGACGGCCACCCGCTCGTGAACCCGAGACCGCTGACCCCGAGGAGCGTCATCCCGGAGCAGATCGAGGAGATCATCAGGATGGTGAAGACCCAGAAGCCAAGGGACCGGCCCGCAACGATGTAGTCCTCCGTATTATGGATCTTGCGGGACGCCCATGCGCCTACAACGACCAGCACAAGGAAATAGAGGGCGACGATGCCGGCGGTTACCGGCTCGATCATGCACTGTCCTCTCTGAACACCAGAGCCCAGGCAAAGAGGGCGGCGGTAACTCCGAGAAAAGCGATTCCAACAAGGGCAACTGTCTCAAAGGGAAGTCCGATCAGCATACTATGTCATCGTGAGTCATGCCAGCATATAACATAATCGTTCGCCTGAAAATGAGAACCAGATTAAACCTTCCTCCGGTGAAAGAGGGATCGGCAGGGAAAGAATCGCCCTGACTGGCGCTTAATCGGAAACAGCCAGAAAAAAGTTATTTCTGACCCTTCGTCCCTTTGGAACCGCGCAGAAGTGCGATCTTGCCGGTCCGCACAAACTCCTTGATCCCGTACTGGCGCAAAAGGATCTCAAGGGCATCGATCTTCTCTGTGTCGCCGGTCACCTCGAGGATGACACTACGGGTGCCGACATCGATGATCTGCGCACGGAAGATATTTGCGATCTGCATCACCTCTGCACGGGAATCGCCGGTATCCGCCGAGACTTTGATGAGCGCGAGTTCCCGGTCCACCGTGCTCCGCTCGGTGATGTCGGAGACCTTGATCACGTCGATGAGTTTGTTCAGCTGTTTTTTTACCTGTTCGACCTCGGCATCGTCCCCGAGGACGACTATGGTCATCCGGCTCATGCCGGGCTCTTCGCAGGTGCCGACGGTCAGGCTCTCGATGTTGAAGCCGCGTCTGGAGAATAAGCCGGCAACGCGAGAGAGAACGCCGGCCCTGTTCTCGACGAGCACCTGCAGGGTGTGCGCCTTCATCCCTGTCGCCTCCCGATCATCTCGTTGATCGCAGCGCCGGCCGGAACCATCGGAAAGACATTCGCTTCCCGTTCGATCCTGAAATCGAGCACGAACGGACCCTCGGTCTCAAACGCCGTCTTCAGGGCGGTGCGGACATCGGCCTTCTCTTCGACCTGCATGCCGTCAACGCCGTAGGCGCGGGCGATGCCCACGAAGTCGACGGGTGGTAGTTCGGTGTACGAGTACCGGCGGTCATAGAAGAGTTCCTGCCACTGCCGCACCATGCCGAGGTACATGTTGTTGAGAATGACGACCTTCACCGGGACGTCGTACTGGACTACGGTACCCAGTTCCTGGATGTTCATCTGGAAACTTCCGTCGCCGGCCACATCGACGACCGTCTCTTCCGGCCTTGCAAAGTGGGCGCCGATCGCCGCAGGGAAACCGTACCCCATCGTCCCGAGGCCGCCCGACGAGATCCAGGTGCGCGGCCGTCTGAAGCAGTAGTGCTGGGCCGCCCACATCTGGTTCTGGCCGACCTCGGTGACGATGATCCCCGTCTCCCCCAGCAGGTCGCTCATCTCCCTGATGATGTACGCGGGGCTGAGGGCGTCGGACGCCTCACCCCCTGCGATTCCGGATTCTTTCCAGCGTCGGACGCGGTCGAGCCAGCCGTCCCGGCCGTCCTTCCTGACGAGACGGCGGATGACGCCCTGCAACACGGACGTTGCATCCCCGACGATAGGAACATCGACCGGCCTGTTCTTGCCGATCTCGGCCGGGTCGATATCGATGTGGATGATGCGGGCATTGGGGGCGAAGGCGTCGATCTTCCCGGTCACCCGGTCGTCGAAACGGACGCCGACGGCGATGAGAAGGTCGCACTCGGTGACCGCGTAATTCGCCGCCTCTGTCCCGTGCATCCCGATCATCCCAAGGTTCAGGGGATGATCGCAGGGAACGGCGCCAAGCCCCATCAGGGTCGTGGTGATGGGAATGAGCATGAGCTCGGCGAGCCTCCGCACCTCCCCGGACGCACCCGAGGCGATCACGCCGCCGCCGACATAGAGGATGGGCCGGTCGGCCTCCGTAATCAGGCCCACCGCCTTTTCGATCTGGAGGGCGTGCCCCTCATAGGTGGGCTGGTAGCCCCGGAGCCTGGCGGTGCCGACCAGCGGGGTCTCTTCGAGCTGGGCGGTCATCACGTCCTTCGGGATATCGATGAGGACGGGGCCCTGCCTGCCGGTGCCTGCGATGTAAAAGGCGTCCCTGACCACCTGCGGCAGGTCGCCGGCGTGCTTGACCAGGTAGTTGTGCTTGGTGATCGGCATCGTGATCCCGGTGATGTCCGACTCTTGGAACGCGTCGTTGCCGAGCATGGAGGTCGGCACCTGGCCGGTGATCGCCACCATCGGAACCGAGTCCATATACGCGGTGGCGATGCCGGTGACCAGGTTGCAGGCGCCCGGGCCGGAAGTTGCGAGACATACCCCTACGCGTCCCGAGGCGCGTGCATACCCGTCTGCGGCATGAGCCGCGGCCTGCTCGTGCCGTACGAGAATATGCCGTATCGGGGTGTCGTAGAGTTCGTCGTAGATCGGCAGGACCGAACCGCCGGGGTAGCCGAAGATCGTCTCCGCTCCCTCGCGCTGCAGGCCCTCTATGAGTAGTCTGGCTCCTGTCTTCATCCTCGTTCCTCAAGCAGTCTGTTCATTCCCGAGACCATGGCCTCGACGCTCCCCATGATGATGTCGGTCCTGGCCCCGCCGGAGGTGAGCATCCGCCCGTCCCTGCTCAGGCAGACCGTGACATCGACAAGGGCGTCGGTGCCGCCGGTGATGGCGTCGACCCGATAGTCTTCGAGATGGATGTCCCCGACACCGGCGACCGCACGGCGCAACGCCTCGATCGCGGCGTCCACCGGGCCGTTGCCGGTGGCGGCGCAGGTGATCTCGCCGCCGTTGACGGTAAGGGTAACCGACGCCGTCGGAATGACATTACTTCCTGATACGACGGTCACCTGCTTTAAGGTGATCACCGGCTCCCGCACCAGATCGAGCACGCTGTCGGCGACGGCCATCAGGTCGGCGTCGGTGATCCGTCGCCCTTCGTCGCCGATCGCTTTGACCCGGGCGACGATTTCGGCGAGCTGGCCGTCGTCACAGACATAGCCGAGTTCCTGGAGCGCGGCCTGCACCGACGCGGTGCCCGAATGCTTGCCGAGCACGATCCGGCGCGTTCTTCCCACCTGCTCGGGTCTGATCGGTTCGTAGGTGCTGGCATTGCGCAGCACGCCGTGGGCATGGATTCCGCTCTCGTGGGTGAAGGCCATCTCCCCGACGATCGCCTTGTTCAGGGGGAGGGAGACGCCGGTCATCTTCGAGACGGCGGTTGCGACGCGGTAGAGGCTTGCGGTATCGATCCCGGTATCCACCCCGTACAGCACTTCGAGCGCCATCACGATCTCTTCGATAGGGGTATTGCCGGCCCTCTCGCCGAGACCATTCACCGTCACGTGGGCCGAGGTCGCCCCGGCCTTCAGGGCGGCGAGCGTGTTGGTCATTGCCATGCCGAGATCGTCGTGGCAGTGGATGCTCAGGGGGGCGAAGAGGAGGCCGGGGATCACTGCGGCCACGCGCTCGGGCGTGAGTATCCCGACGGTGTCGCAGAAACAGAGCCTGTCGGCCCCACGTTCAACACCCTCGCGGAAGAGCATGGCAAGGAAGTCGGGATCGGCGCGCGAGGCGTCCTCGCCTGACAGCTCGACGACAAGGCCGCGTTCTTTCGCGTACTCGACAGAGTTCCACGCCATTTCACAGACCTGCTCGCGGCTCTTCCTGAGTTTTGTTCCAATGTGGAGATCGCTTACGGGCACGACGAGGTGGACGCAGTCGACGCCGCAGTCGGCCGCATAGTCGATGTCCAGCGGCAGGGCCCGTACGAAGGTTGCGATCTCGGCCTGAAGTCCGGCACCGGCAATCATTCGCAGGGCTTCTCGTTCGCCTTCGGAAGCGGCCGCGGAGCCTGCCTCGATCGTGGCGACGCCGAGTTCGGCAAGCATCGATGCGATCTCAAGTTTCTGGGAAGGTTTCAGTGAGACGCCAGGCGTCTGTTCTCCATCCCGTAAGGTAGTGTCAAAAAAGCGGATTTTATCGGCAAATAAAGCAATCACTCATAGTGATATCACCGGTTATACGTCGCCGGGCACACTATAAATAGATTGTTGAAGGGGAAGGCACCGCGATGCGGTAGGGACGCTCGTGAAACGAAGGTCCAATGCGGTACACCCGGGGGACATACCCGGAATCCCTGTGCATTCAAGATCAAAAAGGAAGAAAAATTGTCTGTTTCACGCCTCGACGCTGTCGTAGATGGTGGTGAGATACCGCGCCTCGAACACGCCGACAAAGGGGCCGATGAGGATCGCGACGATGGCGATCAGAATGAGTGCAATGATCCGGCCGACAACCGGGATCAGGGCAAGAGCGACCGAGATGATGCCCACAACGATAATGAAGAGCATGACCGCAACCAGGAGCACGATCCACAGGATGATCAGGGCCAGGATATAGTTGAGCCACCCGATCTTACCGATGTGGGCCACGATAGCACTAAAGTTGAACGCTTCGCCGAAACTGTTGGTCCGTGCAAACCTGATCAGGGCCATCATCGCGATGAGCGAGAAGAGGAAGGATATGATTAGACTGATGATCATACCCACTAACATCGCCGCAGAAGCGGCATCGCTGCCCCCGCTCGCCAGATCGCCGGCACCGCCGACGACCATGGAGACGATAAAGGGTATCAGGCCATACACAAAACCGACGATGATCAATTTGATGCCGTTGACGAACATCTCGACCCAGCCCTCAAGAGAGGGCAGTTGCGATTCGCCCTTGTAGATCTTCCACTGAAAGCCCCCCCAGAGCGGGAAGATGATCATGCTGATAAACAGCAGGACCCATTTTCCCCAGTTGCCCCACAGGCCGTCTCTGGTGTACCCATACGAGTCACCAAGCATTTTCCCACATTCCATTACAATCACCGTCACCGTTTCTCCAGATGGGTGATGTTCTTGTGTCGTAGTATAAATGGATGTCGACTTAATTTGGGAAATTAACGTCACTGCCCGTACTTTTCATCTCATGGGAGGACCGGACATAAATAAGACATCACAGACCTGCGGGCATCACGTCGTAGATGGTTCAACTGTCGGGTGGTGGCAGAATGGTAGAATCTTCTCCTTCCATCATTTCGGCTGCCCAATCCCTGATCTCCCCCGCCCGGCTATCTTTCGCTCCCTCCGGCGCAATATTTAATTACTCAAAGCAGCCTAATTACCATTCATCATGGGT
>JASGMW010000009.1 GCA_030156225.1 Methanofollis sp. | reverse complement strand
CAACCTGGAGATGCAGGGGTGCAGTCAGCCACCCGGACGAGAACTATCGACATGATAGAGTCTCAAGCCCCGTCCACACAGGCGCGGGGTCGTTGACAATATCATACTTCCGGGCGGCGATGGCGATCGGGTCGGCTCCGACCTCTATCCCGTGAAAGAGGAGATACATCTGAGAAGTCAAGGGGATAGCCTGGACCGCCAGATATCTCCCGCTGATCAGGGTCGAGACCTTTGGCATCGAGAAGATACGAAGAAGACCCCGATATCACCAGCCTGAACTGTTTGCGGTCATAGGTTGCCTTGACCCAACGCTCCCATCCGGCGATTGTCTGAATCTCGTCGAAGATGAGCCAGGCCCCCTCTCCGCTCCAGACGTTCGACCGGTAGGCGTCGAGCACCGCCTCCAGCGGCCGGTCCAGACGGGCGAGGGCGGGCTCGTCGCAGTTGACGAAGAGGATCGATCGCGGGTCGACGCCCAGTTCGTGGATCAGGCTGCGGATCGCCTGGTAGAGCAGGGTGGTCTTGCCCGAGCGCCGGACGCCGCTGAGCACCACGATCTCACCGGTGGCGCAATATTTTTTGATCGTCGAGAGGTAGCGGTCACGCCGGACGCCGGTGTCGAAGTCTCTGCCGCTCCACCAGGGGTTGAGGGCGACCAGGAGTGCGAGGAGATCGGCCATGCTACTTCGAGGGGTTATAACCAGGCACAAAGGTATGTTTTTGGCGGGTTATAACCAGGTGAAATTGAGGATGATCGGGGGGTTGTGCAACGGCTTCGTTGAATAACTCGGTCGGGCCGTAGGCCGCGACCGCGTCCAGGGTTCGGCCGAGCACATCGTCGTTGAGGTGCTCGCTCGTGATGCCTTCACCAAGGAGACGTTCAACAGCGATATCGTCAAAGAAGTCCGGGAAATAGGGAGAGACTTCGATGAACCCGAGACCGTTGAGAACCACCATTGCCTTGATGACCTGAGAATGGCTGAGATGATGGTGACGGGTCTTTGGGAGAGCGGTATCGATCACATCGGCGATGCAAAGAGAGTCGTAGGCACCGGCGACAATGCCGTGATGACCGATCGAGAGGATTGAACGATCTTGAGCGGTCATCGAAACCGTTGACGAGGGGCATAAAAGGGGTTTTTCGCTGAAATTACAAAGATCTTGCGATTCTGGCTTATTCAGAGAGAGGAGGTTCTTACTGCGGATGGTGCGGTACTTCACTTAAGATGTTATATAAGCCCACGCTCTGTCTATATTAACTTCCATACTTTTTCTTAGCGGTATATCTGGAATTGTTATCCATAACATGAATGTTCCATCAATAACAGATTGAATAAATATTGAAAGTTCATGGGAGTCTAACTCTTTTCTTATTTCACCCCGTGCTTTACTTTTATCAATTAATGTCTCGACAAATTCTAACAATTTCAAGTTGAATTCTGTATAACGTTCGCTTATTATATCATAATTTTGAAGACTTCCCAAATATAATAGATGCAAGTTTCTATAATCTATTATCTCAGCGCTCTCGGATAATTGTGTCAGCTCATTTGCAGTTGAATCATACCCTATAACTGACAATATCATAGTTTTTAATCTTTCTTGAGGGAGGCCTTCAGAATTTTTAAGCTTTTCCAGGGTCCTATCAAAATACTTAAATATGTATTTGTCAATCACTTCTAAAAATAGAGTTTCTTTACTATCAAAATAATGATAAAACCCTCCTGTAGTGATGTTTGATTCTTTTTTAATTTCACTCAAGGAAACATTGTCCAATCCTTTTTTTAGAAATAATTTAAAAGCTGTTTCTATGATTCTATCTTTTGTATTCATATGGGTATTTCCTTCTTTGTTTACTATATATAATTGTTCTAAGACGATTATTTCTTTTGTTTTTCAATAAGAACTTGGTAGCGTAAGATAGCGTAACCCTGGCTCTTATGTGCCGAATCTCATGGTGTTCCATGAATATCCGAAACAGTACCGGGGGTGAGCCGTGTGATCTCGGTGACGGCGCAATACCCTCCTCCTTTCAGGAGCCGCCGCCATGCGGTGAGGGCGGCGGCGAACCCCATAACCGATATAGGCCGCTCCCTCTGACCAGACCAGATCGAAAGATCCGTCAGGGAAGGGGAGACTCTCCATGGATGGCGTATCTGAGGGGATCACGACACAGAAGGCATCCTGCTCACTCCTGAGCATGAGTGTGTCAAGAAAAGGCGGGCGCACGTCGACGGCAGTGATCCGGCAGCCGGAGAGAGGCGAGCAAGAGCATGTGCTCCGCTGCCGCATCCGATATCGAACACCACGGCATCGGCCGGAAGATCATCGAGCAGTGAGAATGCCTTTGCCGTGCGGCGTCGCTGCCCGGCCCCTGCCTGGGCAGCCCCTCGTTGATCTCGAAGAGGGCGGCGCGTTCGTCCATGTCCTGAGAATGGAAACGAGGGGGCGATATGCGTTGCGATGCCCTCCCGCCCCTCCGGTCCCGAGGAAAAGCAATATCATTTTATCCCCCCAACGGTGTACAGAAAACATCCCGGGCGGCAGGTTATCCTATGACGATTGGAACACTCACTGATCTCGATATATCCGGAAAAACCGTTCTCCTACGTGTCGACTTCAACTCTCCGATCGATCCTGCGTCCGGGGAGATTCTGGACGACAAACGGTTCAGAGAGCATCTTCCGACCGTCCGCACCCTTGAGGAGTCGAAGGTCGTCGTCCTGGCGCACCAGAGCCGGCCCGGCAAGAAGGACTTCACCACCCTCCAGGGCCATGCCGCCAGACTCGAACGCCTCCTCGGTCGTCCGGTCACCTATACCGACGATATCTTCGGCCGCTCGGCACGGGACGCGGTCTCCTCCATGCGTGCCGGGGAGGTGCTGATGCTCGAAAACGTGCGTTTCAATGCCGAGGAAAACCTGACGCTCTCACCCGATGCGGCGAAAGGGACACATATCTGCCGGATGCTCTCCTCGATGGGCGACCTCTTCGTCAACGACGCCTTCGGGACCGCTCACCGCTCGCAGCCGACGGTCGTCGGGCTTCCGATGCTGATGCGTTCGGCCGCAGGCCTGTTGATGGAGCATGAGGTCTCCACCCTCTCGCGGGTCTTTACCGGAGCGCCGCGGCCGGTGACGTTCGTCCTCGGCGGGACGAAAGTGGACGACTCGGTGGAGGTCGCGGGAAACGTCCTTGAAAAAGGCGTTGCCGACCGGGTGGTCGTCATCGGCGTGGTCGCGAACGTCTTTCTCATCGCGGCGGGCCGCAATATCGGAAAGCCCTCCACCGATCTCGTCGCCCAGTTGAAATATACGGGTGAGATCGAAAAGGCGCGGTCGCTTCTCTCCCGTTTCGGAGAGAAGATCGTCGTGCCGGATCAGGTGGCGGTGCGCGAGGCCGGCGGCCGGGTCGAGTACCCGCTGGACCTGATCCCGGCAGACGCTCCGGTGATGGACATCGGAACCGGGGCGCTCGGGGCGGTGAACGAGGTGATCAGGTCCTCGGGCACGGTCGTGGTGAACGGCCCGGCAGGCGTCTTCGAGGACCCGGCCTTCGCGGTCGGGACGCACGAGATCCTCAGGGCCTCGTCGAAGGTGCCGTTTTCGGTGATCGGAGGCGGACATACGGCGGCGGTGATCGAAAAGATGGGGCTGGAATCGGCGTTCACCCATATCTCCACCGGCGGCGGTGCATGTATCGAATTTTTGACCGGCAAGAAACTCCCGGCCGTCGCCGCGCTGGAACGCTCGAAAGAGCTTTTCGGATGAAAAAAAGTGCTGGTCACTCCTTTTTTGAGAGTTCTGCGCGTTTGAGACGCTTGAGTATCTCGGCGGCCTCGGCCTCGTCGATATGTTCGAGACGCCTGAACACCCCCCGCACGTCGCGATCAGAGATCTCGAGGGTGTTGCAGACTTCTTCAAGGTCGGGATTCTGAGCGAGATATTCTTTTAGCCGCTCAAACCCCCCGGATTCGTTCATCATACGTATTGCGACACCCGTCGTTAAAATTATTTTGTTTTTTCGGATTATCGCCGGATTTAACCCGATCTGCCTCAATGCTTTCACATCGCCCTCCTGCCCCCATCCATCAGGTCAGTCTCAGGAATGCCGGTTTCAGGGTCGCCCCGCGTGTGGGCGTGTGCCGGTGGTCAGCGAGTCGGAGAGGACAGGGCCGTTGCCTCTCCGGTCCCGACGAAATGCAGGCCTACTCTTTCGGACGGTCCCGCAGCAGCGAGGCGGCGTGGCCGATCAGCCCGTGCACCCCGTCGGCGATCGGGTGGACTTCGAGCAGACCGTCGAGTTCGTGGACCGTCCGGCGGTGACGGATGGCGTCGGCCATATAGGTGGCGATAATCCCGGCGCCGGGCGATGCGGCCCAGACGCCGCGAATCTCCCCGCTCTCCCGGTCCACGCGGATTTTTCCAAGTCCGGTGTCGCCGGCCAGGACCGACCAGAAGGAGCCCGGCCCGGCGGGAGCGGGCACGGAGAGATCGATCCCGCCGCCGCCTCCTGCGGTGCAGAAGGCCAGATCGTTGGCGAGGCTGATGCTCTGCGGGACGGCCGCGAGATCGAAGCGGCGGTCGATGCCCAGGATGTTCTCGGCGGCGACGACGCCCTGGAGGCGGGCGACCGGCGTGAGGAAGGGGCCGCCGGTGACGTCTCCGGCGGCATAGACCCCCTTCACCGAGGTCTCCATCCGGTCGTTCACCCGCACCTCTCCATTCGGCCCCTTCTCGACCCCTTCGATCATGGCGGTGTTCGGGACGAGCCCTGCCGCAAGCAGGACGGCGTCGGCCCTGCAGGTTCCAGGCTCGCTCCCGCCGTAGCCGACGTCTTCGACCCGTTCGCTGCCGACGACGCGGTCGAGTGGGGCCCCCTCCCTGATCTCGACGTCCGCAAGCTCTTTCAGGGCCAGTCGGCGGAGGCGCGGATCGAGCCCTTTCAGAAACGCGCTGCGCGCGAGCACGGTCACCCGGCTTCCGAACATCGAAAAAATATAGGCGAACTCGGCCGCCTGGACCCCGCCGCCGACGATGACCAGATCGCCGGGCAGATCCTCCATCTGCGGGAGCGTGTGGGCGGTATGGACACCCGGGAGAGAGACGCCCGCCACCGCCGGGACGGCCGGCACCGAACCGGTCGCAACAACAACGGCGTCGGCTTCAATCTCCTCTCCGTCGATGAAGACCTGCCGGCCGTCGAGTCGCGCCGCACTTCCGTACCGGATCTCGACGCCGGCATCTTTCGTCTCCTGATCGAGCACGCCCCTGATCTTCTCCTGGACGTTATCCATGCCTGCCAGAAGAGCGGAAAAACAGATCTCAGAGGCGCCCGTCAGGATGCCGGCGGCGGCGAACTCCCGGCCCCGCTGCACGTGCCGGGCGGCGTCGTTGAGAGCGCAGACCGCCATGCACCCGTAGTTCAGGCACTGGCCCCCGATCTCTCCTTTTTCGACGAGCGTGACCTCCCGTCCTGCATTGCCGAGTCTGACGGCCGCGAACCTTCCTGCGGGTCCCCCGCCGACAACGACGATCATCGGGATCTAGAAGACCTCCACACCTTCGTCCATCGGCATGGCGAGGATCTCCCCGGTATAGGCGTTCACTTCGACGATCCGGTCCCTGCCCTCGATCTCCCAGACCGGGACATATATCAACATCGTCTCGGCGGTGATATCTTTTCTGTCCGGCTTTATTGTTTCTTCCTGGTACGAGATCGTGTCGCCTTCCTCATGCTTGATCCGCACTCGCTGGGTGAGGGAATCGATCGTTGCAGCGACCGCCTGCTCCTCTGCATCCTCCCTTCTGATCTTCGGCGCGAGCACCTCGCAGTTCTCAGACATCCCGGTATCGACGGCATCGGAGACCTTCATGTCCATGGTGGTGCCGTTGATGGCGTTCAGGCCGCCCCAGCGGTCGGCCTCGAAAGAGACCCGGTGGTTCGCCACGGTCCGGGACCCGGTGCTGGTACAGTGGCAACACCAGTACGGGACAAACCGGCACCGCACCGGCCCCCGCGTTCCCGCGATGATCGAGGCGTTCTTCTCACTGATTCGCACCGGCAGATGGAGGATGGAGATCTCTGACTCGACCTCCAGCCCGGGAGGTGCCCGGGCCGGTTGCGCCTCTGGCCCGCCGCCAAGCCTGATCCTGCGCCCGAAGATGCCTGCAACAGCCGCTTTGCCGGCATATCCGGCGATCTCCTCCTCGCCCCAGACAGTGCAGTCCGGTGCGTCAGACCCGGAGAAAGTCACCAGCACCTTTCTGCACTCCTGGACGCCGTCCTCGCGTTTCAGGCGGAATGTTCTCCTGTTGAAACGGTCGATCTCGGCGGGGTTGTCCGATATGAGAACTACAATGCCGTCATCCTCCCCGACGCCCGAGAGATCAAACGGCTCATCGGCGCATTCGATCTCGTATCCGGCGGTTTCCAGGATCATCTTCACGAGATCCTGCGTCCGCTCCCTCAGATCCCCTTCCATCTCTGTTCATATCGATCTGGAATATAGAACAATGTTGCTATCCGCACCGGCCGGGGGTGCCAGGGCATCCGGCAGCGGAGGCGCATGGGAGCCGCCGGAATCCTCGTACGCCCTTCCGGTGACGGTTACGCATCATGCCGGCCTGGAGGGAATGATTTTTCTCTCTCTGTGGCGAGTGTATGATGTGAACCACCCCCTGAAATTCCTCAACCACCTGATCGAAGAGGAGGCGATGCAGGTGACCTACGACCCTGCAGAGAACGAGGGAAAGGTCATCTACAATCTCTCGCTTGTGGCTGCCGACGATCTGGACGCCGTTCTCGCCGTCGTAAAGGAGACCTACAGGGCGGGCATCAGCCCGAGCGGCCTGGTCCAGATCTTTCAGACGGGAGAGAAGGCCGGGGGGTACACGGTCCCTGAGGGACTGGTCGGGATCTGCACCGTCTGCTCGATCACACTTGACGGCGTGATGATCCGGCGGGGCGTTCCCCTCCATCCGATCGGTGGGGGCGTGGTGCAGATCGAGGGCGGCACCCCGCGGCGTTTTACCGATATGGTGCTTTATGACGCCACGACCATCGACCCGCTTGAACTGCTCGTCTCTCAGGACATCACCAACGTCTCAGGGGTCGTCGCGACAGGCCGCGGCAGCGTGCTCGCCAACCTTCGGGAATGTCATATGGAGGCCGAAGCCACGGTTGCGGCCGTCATCGAGGACCTGGAGCGGAGCCTGATCGCCGGCGTGCTCGAGATCGGCCCGCCGAACGCTCCTATCCTCGATTTCGCCTGTTCTCCCCAGCATTTCGGCATCGCAATACTCGGTGGGACCAATGTGATGGCGGCAGTAAAAGAAGCAGGGTATCGGGTCGAGATCAACTCGCTCAAGGGCCTGATCGACGTATCCCGACTTGAACCGATCCATCACTTCTGATCGAGCGCTCTGCCGTAGCCGCGTACCAGAGCCCAGGATGTGGAGAAAAATCGGTAAAATCCATCCGACTCAGAATACAGGGCGGTCGGGGTCTCACCCTGCGATCCCACCACCACCACCACCTTTGAATTGTCTACAAGGATTATGCCCGCCCGTTCCTGATTTTGCATCTCGGCGTGCCCGCTCGGCGCAATCACGGTAATGATCGGAATGTCCGGGTAGATCTCTCCCTCCTGCCGTTCGGTGATGACCTCCATCCTGACCCTCTCCGCCGCCAGGGCAAGAGTTTCGCCGAGGTCCTCAATGAGCTGCCAGTTCCCTATTAACTGGATCTGATCTGTCGCCTGAGCGATGAGGTTCTTGAGCCTCGCGGTGATATTCGCATCGCCGGTGATGGTCCAGACCAGCTCCTGTCCGCTCCCGTCAGGTGCCCCTCTCCGGTCGTACAGTTTCTGGAGCGTTTCTTTTGCATACGACGCCTTTTCGTCTATTCCCTGCATGAGAGAATCGACCGCCTCGCCCGGCGGAATGGCGGAGAAGCGTTTCGGGGTGGCATGGGAGATCGTCACCATATTTCTCTGGAAGAGTCGGTCGAGAGCTGGATATACCGATGCGCGCGGCACCCCGGAGAGTTCATGGATCTCGGTTGCCGTCGCCCTGGTGACCTTGAGGAGGGCGACATAGACAAGCGCCTCATACTTTGTAAGTCCGAGTGTTTTGAGGGCTTCTGTAATACTGACAGGATCTTCCAGGGAAGCATGCATTACATAACTATTAATAGGATTTGCAGATAAATGTTGTTACAACAATAACAACACGGTGATCGTACATGGATATCAGGAAATTAATCCTTCTCAGCCTGTTTATGATGGCTGTGCTTACCGTCCCTGCTCTGGCGGGGACGGAGTCTCTCTACGGCAAACCGGAGTTATCTGCGGCGATCTCGGGCACCAACGAGTTCGATCCGGGCGACGAGTTCACGCTCCCGGTGATCATCTCGAACAACGGCCTGAACACGGTCATCCAGCTTACTCCGTTTTCTCTTTCCCCTCCCGACGACCCGAGCCTGGCGAAACTCGTTGAGGCAGGACTCTCTGCAGGCAGCGCTCCGGTGACGGTCAAGTCGGAATCCCAGCAGATCGGCGACATCCCGGGTGGGACGAGCACGACAGTGAATTTTATCGTGAAGATCGACAAGGATGCACCGGCCGGCACCTATGACCTCCCTCTCACCATCACCTATACGTACGCGGACTGGACCAGCAACGAGAGAGACGTCTCGGAAAACATGATCAGGACCGGTTATCTCACCAAGACCGAGACCATGCACATCCCGGTGAAGGTGACCTCGGACGTGAACCTCGAGATCGAATCCGCCTCCTCTGAGCACCTGAACATCGGCACCGAGGGCTACCTCTACCTCACGCTCCGCAACGCCGGTCATGAGAAGGCAACGAACGCTGTCGCAAAACTCGTACAGGACAGTTCCAGTCCTCTGATACCGGCCGACGGCACGATCTATATCGGTGACTTCTACCCCGGCGACGTTGCCAATGTAACCTTCAAGGTCTCGGCCTCGGACGATGCCGAGGTCCAGACCTATCCTGTCGGCGTCTATGTGGAGTACAAGAAGGCAAACGGCGAAACGGCCGATTCGGACACCGAGACTGTCGGCGTGCCCGTCGGCGGCAAGATCGACTTCGCCATCATCTCGGAGGCCTGTGTCGCCCACCCCGGAGAAAAGGCCATCCTGGAAGTAACCTATAAGAACATCGGTGCGGCAACGGCGTACAATGCCCAGTCGAGGATCAGCGCCGTCGATCCCTTCACCTCCAGCGACGACTCCGCATACCTCGGCGATCTCGCCCCCGGCGAGACTGCCGTTGCCAGATACACCGTGACCATTGACTCGGAGGCGACGATCAAGCAGTACGGTCTCGACTCCGAGATCAGGTACCGCGACGCCCTCGACAACAGCCAGATCTCCGATACCATGAAGTTGACCGTCAACATAGAGGAGGCCGAGTCGATCACGGGCCTCATAGTGCTCGCCGTCGTCGTCATCGTTCTGATCGGAGCAGGGTATTATATCTACAGAAAGCGCAAAGCCCAGTGATGGTTCACTGGGAAGGACCGCTGCCAGAGCCCCATATCCGGACCCTTGCCGATATGGACGGTGTGCTGGCGGCACCGGAGATCAGGGCCGAAGACCCCGACCGTCCCCTCTATTTTATGTACCGGGATCTTGCACTGAACGAAGAGGACCATTCATGGCTTTCTGCCCGTTCACTGCGCTACGACATGACGGTGATCCCGCCGGGCGTCATCGGGCCGGAGTTCGTCAAGACGAAAGGGCATTATCACCCGGCGAATCAGGCCGGCATCGGGTACCCCGAGGTCTATGAAGTCGTCGAGGGAACGGCGCATTTTCTGCTTCAGAGGCGCGACGCCCTGGATGTCGTGCTGGTGAAGGCGGGGGCCGGCGAGGTCGCGGTGATCCCGCCGGGGTTCGGTCATGTGACGATCAACCCGGGCAACGCCGATCTGGTGCTTGCAAATCTGGTCTCAACCGCGTTTTCAAGCGATTACGCTCCGTATGCAGCGATGGGCGGGGCTGCGTACTACGAGATGGCCGACGGACGTCTTGTCCGGAACCCCGGGTATCAGACCGCCGCGCAGGTGCGGACGGCGGTGCCCAGGCCGGTGCCGGCGTTCTGCACGGCGGCCGGCACGCCGATCTACCGTCTTGTCGGAAAAGAATCGTGCCTCCGTTTTCTCAACCGGCCTGAAGAGTATCCGGAGGCATTTGCCGGGTGTATGGGAGACGCGGCTGAGCGAGACGTGACGTCGTCGTAGGTCTGTCCCGCCCGGAACCAGTCAGAGGTGCCTGATGAACTTCCTGAGGGGACCGGCGTGGCCGACGGCGATGACGGCGTCTCCCTGTCCGATCGTCTCGCCGCCGTCGGGTTCAACGATCGCCCGCCCTTCCCCTTCGATACCGGCGACCCTCACCCCGCACCGGCGTTCGATCCGGTCGACGCTCACCCCTTTTCGTCTCGTGGAGCGTCGCACCACTACTTTGCTCCCGTCCGGGAGATCGAGCAGCACGCGCACCGTCCCTGCAAGCACGATGCCGGCAACGGCCTGTCCCCCGATGGTCGGCAGAAGAGAGACATAGTCGGCGCCTGCGAGATAGAGTTTGTCGACCGAGGATGGGTCGTTTGCACGGGCCAGGATCCTGATCCCGGGATTGAGGTTGCGGGCCATCAGGGTCGTGAAGATGTTGACGTCGTCGTTGTTGAGGGCGACGATACAGGTCGTGGCCTCTTCGATATGCGCCGCCCTGAGCGTGGCCTCGTCTTCTGCCTCTCCGACGACGTTGTTTCCGCGATCTTTGCGGTCGACGACGATGCAGTCGATCCCGGCAGCGGTAAGTTCGCGGTATGCGGCCCGTCCGACGTCGCCGTAGCCGGCGATCACGGCGATGTCTCGTTTCTCCCGGTCTCCCCTGAAAATTTCGCCGAAGGCCCGATCGACATCCTCCCCCTTTCCGAGAAGAAAAAGCATCGTCGAGGCGTCGATCCGGTCGCTGCCTCTCGGGAAATTCACGAATTTGCCTTTCCTCCAGAAGAACAGGACCGAGATCCCGTATTTTTCAGGGAGAGCGAGCTCGGCGAAGGTTTTTCCGACGAGACGGGAACCCGCCATCACCGGGATGCTGACGATCCTGAGCAAGGCGAGCGCCCCCCCTTCCTCGCTCGAACCATGGATCGTTTCCCCCTGGCTGCCGGCCCTCGCATGCCTGCCCAGAGTCCGGCCGGCCGAGGTCTTCGGCGAGAGAACGTACTCCGCCCCGGCATACCTGAGGTAGCGGTCGTAGTCCGGGTTATCGACGACGGCAACGATCTTCGCCTTCGTCATCTCCCTGATCCCGAGAATGATCGACGCGGCGACCCCTTCGCGTTCGCAGACGACAACCGTCGCCGCGTCCTCGATAAAGACCTGTCGCCAGGTCGAGGCGACGGCATATGAGCCCCAGATCACCCAGGCCAGATCGCCGAATCGCCTGAGCAACTGATGCGCATGCTCCCGGTCTTCTTCGACGATGACGATGGGGAGGTCGGCGATACCGAGGCTTTCGATGAGCGATTTCGTCATCTCGCCAGACCCGATGACGACGGTATGCCCTTTCATCGGCGAGGAGAGACGGCGGGGCGGGGACGCCTGCAGGTATTCGGAGAGTGCCGGGGCGAGCAGGAGGGGGATGAAGATGAAGATCAGAAAGACGCCGGTGACGATCATCACGATGGTGAGGAGGATCGTGTATTCACTTTCGAAGGGGAGGAGGTAACCATAGCCGACGGTGGTCACCGTCTCCATGACGAACAGCACGGCCTCCTCCCAGGTGATCGGCTCCCCCTCCCAGAGCGGGTATCCGGTGTGGAAGACTGCCGTGAACACGACGAGATAGGCCGCGAGGAGGAGGAGAAAGAGGACGATGCGTGCCCGGTAAGACCCGGCGACCCGTTTAAAGAGAGAAGACGGCCGGTTCATCCGCCCCGCGCCTCCCTGACCAGATGGCAGGAGCGGCAGGTGTCGCCGCAGGGTTCCCCGCACTCCGGACAGACCCTCAGTTCAGACGTTTTGCCGGTGCAGACACCGGGCAGATACTCGCCCAGATTTTTGAGGGCGTATTTCGTTGCCGGGTGGCGGTACCCGTAATCGTTGAGAAGGCCCCGCACGTCGGCCCTGAGAGCGTTGTGGGCGTACGGACATCCCCCTTCCCTGAAGATGCCGAAGCGGAGGATGGCATAGAGCGCAACCTCCCTCTCGGGAACGGCGGCGAACGGCTTGATCCGCGGCACGACCCCGGGCACCGGCGCCGTCGTGCGGACCAGACGCTCTGCGTCTCCCCGCAGCACGTTCATCAGCACCGACTGGGCCTCGTCGTCGAGGTTCATGCCCATGGCGAGTTTTGTGGCGCCCAGGCTGCGTGCCGCCGCGTTGAGGCAGTGGCGGCGGATCACCCCGCAGTAGGTGCAGGAGAGGGCGTCGCCCCGCGTCTGCACGATCCGGTCGGTGGTGGTGCCGACGATCTCCTTGAAGGAGACGCAGTGCCAGGGTGCCCCGCACTCCTCTGCGATCCGGCGTGCCGCATCGGTATTGCGGTAGCCCGCGATCCCTTCATCCACCGTGAGTGCGAAGATCGAGACGTCCCGGCGCTTCCCGAAGGTCTTCGTGAGGAAGTGAAGGAGGGCGGAAGAGTCCTTGCCCCCCGAGAGGGCGACCGCGATCGCGTCGCCGGACGCGATCATCCGCTTCTGCCTGATCTCCCGTTTCGCCTTCGCTTCAAGGTCGGCGACAAAATGTTCGCGGCAGAGGTGGAGCCCTGAATAGCGTTGCCAGATGATCGCGTCCTGTCTGCATTTCGAGCACTGCATCGCTTCAACCCAGTCAAACATTTATGCTTTTGCCCGATATAATCTGTAGTATTTATGCCACTCTCGCCGGACTATATCAGGTTGCTTCACAAATACGACCTCCGCGTTCTTCAGGTCCTTGAACGGATGATGCAGCGTTACGCGTGGGTCCCGCTTGATGTCCTGAAAGGGGCGACGAGGCTCTCGGATGCCGAACTTGACTACCGGCTGCAGCGGATGATCGAGTGGGACCTGGTCAGGTACGACGCCGTGCCGTACCCGGGCTATGCCCTGATCTTTCCGGGCTACGATGCGATCGCCCTCCGCACCCTCGCTCATCGGGGTACGATATCCGCGATCGGGAGCCTGATCGGGGTCGGGAAAGAGTCCGAGGTCTATGCCGGCCTCGGCCTCGGGCCCGTGGTGCTGAAGATCCACCATATCGGGCAGCAGTCGTTCCAGGCGGCCAGAAAAGACCGCGGGTATATGCCGGACGCCGGGCACTGCCCCTGGATCTTCGCCTCGGCCCGCTCTGCCGAGCAGGAGTTTCTGGCCCTGCAGCGCCTCTCTCCCGACGTCTCGGTCCCGGTGCCGATCGATCGGTCCCGCCATGTGCTCGTGATGTCCGAGGTGCCGGGCGCGAACCTCAACCGCTGCGTGCTCGACGATCCGGCCGGGACGCTCGATGAGATCCTCGACAACGTGCGGCTGGCGTATCAGAAGGAGGTCATCCACGGCGATCTCTCTGAGTTCAATATCATGGTCGGGGAGGAGGGCGTCTGGCTCATCGACTGGCCGCAGTGGATCTGGACCTCGCACCCGAACGCCGACGCGATCCTGCGGCGGGATCTCGAGAACGTGCTCAGGTATTTTAAGAGAAAATATCGGATAGACTATCCCATCGTGGAGGCGGTGGGTGTGGTGGTCGGTTGAAGGTATTCGGGATCGATATCGTCAGGGGCTCGGTGCGGTCGCGGACCCGCCGCCCGGTCTATGCGCTTGTCGTCGTCGAGGACGGTCAGGTCGTCTCCAGCTCGCAGGTGACGGCGTTTGCGCTCTCCCGTCTGATCGCCGCGGAGGAGCCCGACATTCTCGCCACCGACTCCGTGCAGGAACTCGCTCCTGACCGGCACGCCCTCGTCTCGTTCATGCAGACCCTGCCGCCCGGGACCATGCTGGTGCAGGTGACCGGCGGGGAGCGCAAAGAGACGCTCCAGAAGGTGGCCGGGCGATACAATATCAGGGTGGAGCGGACCGACCCCTTTGCCGAGGCCGGTGCGGCGGCCAGGATCGCCTCTCTGGGAGGGGGTGCGGCGGTGATCGCCTTCGAGAAGACGACCGGGATCACGGTCTCGCGCCATCGCTCGCCAGGCAGGGGGGGCTGGAGCCAGAACCGTTATGTCAGGAAGATGCACGGAGCGGTGCGGGAGCGGGCCCGCAAGGTGGAGGGGCAGCTGGTGGCCGCCGGTCTCCGCTACGAAAAGAGCGAGCGCCTCGCGTTCGGCGGTTTTTCCCGCGTGCACTTCACGGTCTTCGCCTCCCGCGGGGAGATGCCGGTGCGTGCCTGCGGCGGTGCGGACGTGCAGGTGCGCATCGAGGGGCGGAAACTCGACCGGATCCGGTACGAGCCCCTGACGAAAAAGTCCAGGTACCTGATCGTGGGCATCGATCCCGGGACGACGACCGGGATCGGTGCGGTGGATCTCGACGGCGAGGTGGTGGACCTGTATTCGTCCAGGCAGGTGGGGGCGGCCGAGATCATCGAGCATATCGCCCGGGTCGGAAAGCCGTTGATCGTCGCTTCGGACGTGCAGCCGATGCCCGACACAGTGGAAAAGGTGCGGCGGGCCTTCAATGCCGTCGCCTACGTGCCCCCGCAGGACCGTTCGGTGGAGGGGAAACTGGAACTGACAGCCGGGACCGGGTACGCCAACCCCCATGAACGCGACGCCCTTTCTGCGGCCCTCGACGCCTATCGCTCCCTGAAAAACAAGTTCAGAAACATCGCAAAACGGGTGCCGCCGGGCATCGACCTCGACGAGGTGCGGGCCGGAGTGATGCGGGGCAGGTCGATCGAGGCGGTGCTGGCCGATCTCTCGGGCACGCCCGGACAGAAGCCTCCCGCACCGACGTCGCCGCCAGGGGCCGGGCCGCCTGCGCCGGCCGACGACCGTCTCCTCCAGCTCGATCGGCAGGTCCGCCGCCTGCGGGAGTTCGTGCAGGAACTCGAGGAGGGGCTCGCCGCGAAGGACCGCGAGATCGCAAGGCTGAAACGGCAGATCAGGTACGAACGATCCGAACGCGGGAAGGATCTCCAGCGGGACGCGGAGCTCGCGAAGCGGGACGCAATCGTCGCGAACCTCAGGCAGCTCCTGCGCAGGGAGGAGAAACGCAACAAAAGTCTCAAAAAACGGATCGACCGGATGCGGCGGGTCGAGGAGCTGCAGATCGGCGAGGGGCAGGTGCCGGTGAAGGCGCTTCCCTCTCTCACGCACGACGCCGTCCGCAACCTCGCTGCCGATCTCGGGCTGGCCGAGGGGGACGTGATCGCGGTGGGGACGACCGGCGGCTGGGGGCGGAGCGTGGTGCGGGAGATCGCCGATGCGAAGGCGGCGGCGGTGGTCGTGCCGGGCGAGAGTCTGGAGGGGCTGGACCAGCACCTGATCGCCGCGGCGCTCGACCTCGCCCTGCCCCTTGCGGCGGCCGGTGCGGCGGGCCTGCGGCTTTCCGGAAAGATCGGGACGGTCGACGAGGAGAAGTTCGCCGCCGCCCTGGCCGCGTGGGAGGAGCGGAGCGGCGAGCACGAACGGGAGAAGAGGGCGGCGATGCTGAACCAGGTCTTCAAGGAGTACAGGAGCGAGCGGGAGAAGGAGGTGCGGCGGCATGGATGAGCGCGAGTTGATCGGTTCGCTGTCCCGGATGCTCGATGCGGCGGCGACGGCGGACGACTGCGCGGCCGTCCGGCACGGCGGGGAGTGGCTCGTCCTCTCCACCGATATGCTCCATGAGACAACCGATTTTCCGGCCGGGATGACCGACCCGGAGATCGGCTGGATGGCGGCGGCGGTGACGATCTCCGATATCGCGGCGATGGGGGCGCGGCCCATGGCCCTGCTCCTTGCGGTGGGTCTCGACCGTCCTGAACGCCTGACCGGGATCACGGAGGGGGCGCTCGCCTGCTGCCGTGCGTACGGCTGCGATCTCGCCGGGGGCGATACCGACGCCCACATCGAGCTGACGATCGTCTCGACCGGTCTCGGCGCGGCCGAACGGGTGGTCAGGCGGAGCGGCGCCCGGCCCGGGGATCTGGTCTGCGTCACCGGGTATCTCGGCGGGGCGCAGGCGGCCCTTTCGGGCTGCGATCGGTTCAGACAGCGGCTGATCGCGCCGTCGCCGCGGGTCGCGGAGGGGCTCGCCCTCAACGCCGCCGGGGCGACGGCGATGATGGACATCTCGGACGGTCTGGCCCTGACGCTCCACGATATGCTGGCGGTGAACGCGTGCGGGTTTGCGGTGGAGACGGCCCGCCTCCCTCTCCCGGCAGGCGTCCCGCAGGACGAGGGCCGCGCATTCGCACTCTTCGGCGGCGGCGATTTCGAGCTCCTGTTTACGATCCCGCCGGATCGCTTCCCGGTGGCCGGGGTGGCGGCGACGGTGATCGGGTGCGTCGTTGCGGAGCGTGCCGTCACGGTGGACGGCGCGCCCCTGCCGGCGCGGGGGTACATGCACCGGTGGGCGGAGTAGGAACCCTTTCACCGGTGTGCACTCTTTTTTTCTCAGGACGCCGCAGATCGATCAGCATGGCGATTCTTCCCAGGAAAGAAATTCTCGTCCTCTTCGTCGCCGTCATGGCCGGCCTCGCCGCCGGAAACCGTGTCGGGGACCTGTACGGGAGCAGCGTTCTCTCGATTCTCGCCTCCGCCGCGGCGATCGTCGTTGTCGGGACCGCAGGCGAGTACCTGGTGCGGCGGTTCTGAAGGCCGGCGCTGCGGGCGTCGACGGCCACCCGATCGTCTGCCTTGAAAGCGTTTCGGATGCGGACGTCCACGCCGATGCCGGTGTGGTGGTCTGCGTGAACTGCAGCGATGTGCGGGCCTCCGGCCTCTCGTTCGATCATCTCTATGGGGGCATCACCCTGATCGATACGAACGCCCAACGACGGGGCCGGCGGTTTTGTGAGGGTGGAATCCGTCGATCCGCAGGCGAACCATTTCGTTGCATGCAACAAACGTCTGCGGATGCTTCGGGCGAATGGCGGGAGACGAACAAAAAGCGTTCTTTCAGATCGTGGAAACGGCGAGGATTACAAAGAGTTCGACTGAACTGAAATGCTGGCGTTTGCGATCGGCCGCCGTTCAACGCACAAAAAAAAGATGCAGGCCGGGCGTCAGGATCGGCTTGCACGATCGTACACCGGGGTGTATGCCTGTCTCTTTGTTAGATGCTCACCTCCTCGGTCCGGACCTTTGCCGCCATATCAAGCGGCAGGACGAAGACCTTGCCGTCGCCTATTTTGCCGGTCCGGGCCGCTTCCCTGATGATCTGGACGACGGTCTCGGCGAAGGTCGCCGGGACCGCCATCTCGATCCTGATCTTCGGGATCAGGTCGACGGTCACCGGACCGCCGCGGGATCGGAGAGCGATCCCCTTCTGTTCCCCCCGTCCCCGCACCTCGGAGACGGTCATTGCCGGGAAACCCTTTTCTGTAAGGGCCTTTTCCACCTGTTCGAATTTTTCCGGGCGTATCACCGCGATGATCATCTTCATCATCATGCCACCTCACACCCGGGTCGACTCCCCGTGCTGGGAGATGTCGAGGCCCACATATTCTTCCTCTTCGCTGACACGGAGGCCGAGCGTCCTGTCGACGATCCATGCAAGGGCGTAGGTCACGCAGAAGGCGTAGACGAGCGCTGCACAGGCATCGACGACCTGTATGAGAAATTGATGGACGTTTCCGTAGAGAAGGCCGTCGACACCGCCGACCGCCGCCACTGCAAAGATGCCGGTTGCGATCGCTCCCCAGAGCCCGCCCATGCCGTGGATGGCCCAGGCGTCAAGACTCTCGTCGAGGCCGCGGCGCAGGCGGAAGAGCATGGCGCCGTAGCAGAGCAGCCCTGCAATCGCGCCGATCGCGATCGCCGAGAGGGGATCGACGAACCCTGCCGCCGGCGTGATGGCGACCAGACCGGCAATGGCGCCCGAGATCATGCCGAGAGAACTCGGTTTGCCGCGGTACCAGGAGGCGACAAGCCACGCAATCGCACCGGCGGCCGCCGATGTGTTGGTGACCACGAAGGCGTTCGCCGCGAGGCCGTTCGCCGCAAGGGCGCTTCCTGCATTGAAGCCGAACCACCCGAACCAGAGCAGTGCACCGCCGATGAGGGTCAGCGGGATGTTGTTCGGTTCCATCGTATAGGTGCCGAAGCCGACCCGCCGGCCGATCACCAGTGCCAGCGCCAGCGCCCCGAAGCCCGAGGAGATGTGGACGACTGTGCCGCCCGCAAAGTCGAGGGCGCCCAGGGACGCCGCCCACCCGCCGCCCCACGCCCAGTGTGCGAGCGGGTCGTAGACCAGCGTCGTCCAGAGCAGCCCGAAGACGATGAAGGAACTGACCTTCATCCGTTCGGCTGCGCCCGAGGTGACGATCGCAAGGGTCAGGCCGGCAAAAACGAGTTGAAACGCCATGAACAGCAGGTCGGGTATGCCGTCGCCGTCCATGCCGACGCCCGCAAGGCCGAGATAGTCGAGGCCGCCGATGAATCCGCCGATATCCGTCCCAAAGGCGAACGAGTAGCCGCAGAGGATCCACTGGAGAGAGACCACTGAGAAGGCGATGAAGGCGAGGGAGATCATTGCGATGATGTTCTTCCGCCGCACCAGGCCACCGTAGAAAAGTCCGACCCCCGGTGTCATCAGCATGACCATCGCCGTACAGATGAGGACGAACGCAGTGTCGCCGGAATCTATCGGCACTTCAGATCACCTGACAGCAAACGGCGTGGTTGGTCACGACATCGTCGACCATCGACCCCTCCCAGAACATCTCGGCTGCGGCGGCCAGGGCGCGGCTCTCGGGGGTGCTGCCCACAATCGCTTCAATCCCTGCTGAAATCGCTGCTGCACGGCTGGTTTCTTCCCAGAACCGTTTGACGACGGCGATTGTGACGGGGCTGACATGTCTGGCATCATAGTCCTGTGGGCCATAGGTGGACCTGCCCGGATCTCCGGCCGACAGGCTCCCTGTTCCCAGGTACATCGCATACTCTTCCGGGCGCATATCAGTCACCATTCCATTTATGGAAGGAAGTTATATTCTACCTTATTTAATCATATCGTACTTACATCTGGAGCGATTCACCGTGCTGGGCAATGTCCAGCCCCACATACTCCTCCTCTTCACTCACCCGCAGCCCCATCAGCCGGTCCACTCCTGTTGCGAGGAGGTAGGTCATGCCGAACGCGTATACCATCGCGGCGACGGCGGCGACGATCTGGATGAGGAGTTGCCCGGGGTTTCCGGAAAGGAGGCCTGCCGTTCCGCCGACCGCCGCCACTGCAAAGATGCCGGTGGCCACGGTGCCCCATAGTCCCCCGACGCCGTGGATGGCCCATGCGTCAAGGCTCTCGTCGAGATTGTGACGGATGCGCAGGAGCATCGCCCCGTAGCAGAACAGGCCTGCAACGGCCCCGATGACGAGCGCCCCCATCGGGTCGACGAAACTTGCGGCGGGCGTGATGGCGACAAGGCCGCCGATGGCGCCCGAGATCATGCCGAGCGAACTCGGTCTGCCCCGGTACCAGGAGGCAAAGAGCCAGGCAAGCGCCCCGGCTGCGGCCGCGGCATTGGTGGTGACGAGGGCGTTTGCCGCCGCACCGTTGGCGGCAAGCACGCTTCCCGCATTGAAGCCGAACCACCCGAACCAGAGCAGTGCGCCGCCGATGAGGGTCATCGGGATGTTGTGCGGTTCCATCGAATACATGCCGTAACCGGCCCTCTTGCCGATCACAAGGCAGAGGGCGAGTGCTGCGAATCCCGAGCAGATCTCCACGGCCATCCCGCCGGCAAGGTCGAGCACCCCCATGGTCCGGGCCCATCCGCCGCCCCATGCCCAGTGTGCGATGGGGTCGTAGACCAGCGTCGTCCAGAGCAGCCCGAAGACGATGAAGGAACTGATCTTCACCCGTTCGGCCGCACCCGACGTGACGATGGCGAGGGTCACCGCGGCGAAGGTGAGTTGAAACGCCATGAAGAGCAGGTCCGGTATGCCGTCGCCGTCCATGCCGACACCCGCGAGGGCGAGGTGGTCGAGGCCGCCGATGAATCCGCCGATGTCGGTGCCGAAGACGAGGGTGTAGCCGATGAACATCCACTGCACCGTAACCAGGGAAAATGCGATGAACGAGAGGGCGATCATCGATATGGTATTCTTGCGCCTGACAAGGCCGCCGTAGAAAAGTCCGACGGCCGGGGTCATCAGCATTACGAGGATGGTGCTGACGAGTACGAATGCCGTGTCACCCGTATCAATGGCCATGTCCGCGTCCTCCGTGCGGCCGGCCGTTTACGGGCCCGAGTAGTCTGTACATGTGCGTCTTTCCCGAAAGGAGGAAGGAAACCCCCTTCCTCAATATTTAAAAGGCGCGGTGAAGAAAAAAAGATTAGTATTTGGAGAGATACTGTTTGAGTTCCCAGGGGTGGACCATCGTCCTGAAGGCGTCCCACTCCATCCCGGCGATCGTATTGAGGTTCTCGATGACGTGGGAGCCAAGGGCGTTGCAGATGAACTCGTCCTCCATGAGGGCGGCGTTCGCTTCGTACAGGCTGCCCGGCAGGGTGTCGATGCCGGCCGCCTTCCGCTCCTCCTCGTTGAGCTTGAAGATGTTCCGGTCGGTGCTGGGGGGCGGTGCGATCCTGTTCTTCACGCCGTCCAGACCTGCCGCCAGGATGGCGGCGAAGGTGAGGTACGGGTTGCAGGTCGGGTCGGGGCTGCGGATCTCGACGCGGGTGCTGTTGCCGCGGGGCGCCGGGACGCGGCAGAGCGCCGTCCTGTTCGCAGCACTCCACGACATGTAGACCGGAGCCTCATAACCCGGGACGAGCCGCTTGTACGAGTTGATCGTCGGGTTTGCGATCCTGGTGATGGCGCGGATGTGCTTGAGTACGCCGCCGATGAAGAACAGGGCGGTTTCCGAGAGCTGCAGGGGTGCGTCCGGATCGTAAAAGGCGTTTTTCCCGTCCTTGAAGAGGGAGCAGTTGGTGTGCATGCCGCTGCCGTTGATCCCGAAGACCGGCTTCGCCATGAAGGACGCGTGGAGCCCGTTGAGCAGGGCGATCGTCTTCGTGGCGAACTTGAAGGTGACGACGTTGTCGGCCGTGCGGAGTGCGTCTGAATATTTGAAATCGATCTCGTGCTGGCTCTCGGCCACCTCGTGGTGGGAGGCCTCGATCTCGAAGCCCATCTCGGTCAGTGCGAGCACGATGTCCCGACGGACGTCCTCGGCGAGATCGGTCGGAGCGAGGTCGAAGTAGCCGCCGAGGTCCTGGAACTCGGTGCTCGGCTTTCCGTCGCACATCCTGAAGAGGAAAAATTCGAGTTCCGGGCCGGTATTGAAGGTGTAGCCCATCGATGCGGCCTCTGCAAGGGTCTTCTTGAGGACGAAGCGGGGGTCGCCCTCGAAGGGCTTGCCGCTCGGCTTGTACACATCGCAGATGAAACGGGCGACCTTTGCGTCTCCTTTTCTCCAGGGGAGGAGCGAATAAGTGGAGATGTCAGGTTTGAGGACCATGTCCGACTCTTCGATCCTGGCGAATCCCTCAATGGAAGAGCCGTCGAATCCGATTCCGTCGGTCAGGGCCTTCTCGGCCTGGATGTGCGGAATGGCGACGTTCTTCGGGTGACCCGTCAGGTCGGAAAACTGCAGACGAATGAACTTTACGTTATCCGCCTTGATTCTTTCCAGCATTGCTGCAACCGCGTCGGCTGACATAACGGAAATTTGTTTCCACCCAATAGTATAAATGATTACTGGTCATACGTTATCAGGACAGACCGTACCCTATTCCTGGGATCAGGTAGCGGTGGAAATATTATGTGCGGAATTATCAGCGTCGTCGATCGGGCAGGCAACCTGATGGACGGTTCAAAGATCAAACTGGCGTTATCCTTGATGGACGAACGCGGCAGCGGCGAGGGGGCCGGCTACGCGGCCTACGGCATCTACCCCGAGCACGCAGACTGCTATGCTCTCCACGTATTTTTTGACAATATCATTGAGGCCAGGGCGGCGGTCGAGGCGCTGCTCCGGGCGTGGGGGACGATCGTGCACGACGAAGAGATCCCGACCTGCGACCAGCCGAACCTGAAGAAAGTGCACACGCCGTGGCGCTACTTTTTCAAGCCCGACGCTGCGTTGATGAGCGGGTCCTCCTCTTCCGAGGAGGAGATCGTCACCTCTCTGGTGATGAAGGTGAACACCACGGTGCCGGGAGCGCTGATCTACTCGTCGGGCAAGAACGTCGGCGTCTTCAAGGCGGCCGGGTGGCCCGAGGAGGTGGCCGATTTCTATCGCATCCAGGATTACAGGGGCTATATCTGGCTCGCGCACAACCGGTACCCGACAAATACGCGGGGCTGGTGGGGCGGCGCCCATCCCTTCAACCTTCTGGACTGGAGCGTGATCCACAACGGCGAGATCACCAGTTACGGGACGAACCGGCGATATATCGAGAGTTTCGGCTACCGGTGCACGATGCTCACCGACACCGAGGTCGTCGCGTATCTCGTGGACCTGCTCGCCCGCCGGCACGGCCTCGACGAAGAACTGACCGTCCGTGCGCTCGCGCCGCCGTTCTGGGACGAGATCGACGCCATGCCCGAGAAGGAGCAGAACCTGAACCGGGCGATCCGTCTGGCCTACGGTTCGGCGATGATGAACGGGCCGTTCGCCATCGTGGTCGCCACCCACAAGGGGATCGTCGGCTTCACCGATCGGATCAAACTCAGGCCCATGGTCGCCGCCGAAAAAGGGGACCGTCTCTACATCTCCTCGGAAGAGGCGGCGATCCGGCGCATGGAGCCTGATCTCGACCGCGTCTGGATGCCTCGCGCCGGCGAGCCGGTCATCGGGAGAGTGTACTGAAATGGCGATCGGGAGCATCCCTCTTCGCTACCAGATCTCGATCGATCGCGACCGGTGCATGGAGTGCGGCCGGTGCGTCGAGAACTGCCCGTACGGAACATTCAGGCGGGAAGGAGACCGGATCGTCATCGACTCCCGCAACTGCACGGCCTGCCACCGATGCATTGCGATGTGTCCGAGGGACGCAATCACCCTCACCGAGCATCCCTGCGACTACCGTTCCCATCCCATCTGGACGCGGGATGCACGGGAGTCGATCTACAACCAGGCCAGGACAGGAAAGATCATCCTTGCCGGGATGGGCAGTACCCAGTCCCTGCCGCCGATCTTCGACCAGATCCTCCTCGACGCCTGCCAGGTCACGAACCCGTCCATCGATCCCCTCCGCGAGCCGATGGAGCTGCGGACCTACATCGGAAAGAAACCGTCCAGATTGACGTTGCGGCGAAGGGAAGACGGAGATGTCGATCTTGAGACCGAACTCTCCCCGAACCTCAAACTCGACACCCCGATCATGATCGGGCACATGAGTTACGGCGCGATCTCCCTCAACGCCCAGCTCGCCCTCGCAAAGGGTGCTCAGGCGTCCGGCACCTTCCTCGGGACCGGGGAAGGCGGCATGCACCCGGCGATCTTCCCGTACCAGGACAATATGATCGTGCAGGTCGCCTCGGGCCGTTTCGGCGTGGATGTCGACTACCTGAACCGGGGCGCCGCCATCGAGATCAAGATCGGCCAGGGCGCGAAGCCCGGCATCGGCGGCCACCTCCCCGGCGAGAAGGTCTGCGCCGACGTCTCCTGCACGCGGATGATCCCGCTCGGGAGCGACGCGATCAGCCCGGCGCCGCATCACGACATTTACTCGATCGAGGATCTCGCCCAGCTCGTCCGCTCTCTCAAGGAGGCGACCGAGTGGAAAAAGCCGGTCTTCGTGAAGATCGCCGCCGTCCATAACGTCGCCGCCATCGCTGCGGGCATCGCCCGTTCGAGCGCCGACGCCGTCGTCGTCGACGGGTTCCGCGGCGGCACCGGCGCCGCCCCGAAGATCTTCCGCGACAATGTGGGCATTCCGATCGAGGCGGCGGTCTCGGCCGTCGACCAGAAACTCCGGGCTCAGGGGGTCAGGAACGAGATTTCGGTCATTGCGAGCGGCGGTCTCAGGAACGCCGCCGATGTCACGAAGGCGATCGCTCTCGGCGCCGACGCCGTCTATATCGGGACGGCCGCGCTCGTCGCCATGGGCTGCCGGGTCTGCGGCAACTGTTACCGCAATCTCTGCCCGTGGGGGATCGCCACCCAGCGTCCCGACCTGGTCAGCCGTCTCAACCCCGATCTGGAGGGTGAGCATGTGGCGAACCTCATCCATGCCTGGACAATGGAAGTCTCCGAGTTGATGGGGGCCGCGGGGATCAACGCGATCGAGAGTCTGCGGGGCAACCGCGACCGTCTCCGGGGCTATATGCTCGACGAGGGGATGCTGAAGGTGCTCGACGTCAAACCGGCGGGGGCATGAACGTGGTCGTACGCATCGATGCGGCCGAACTGCACTATACGCCGCTGAACAGGATGGTCAGGGCGGCGGTCAGGGACGGCGAAAAGGAGATCGTCATCGACAACGTTCTGGGCCAGCGGTTCATCGCCGACGGTCTGGTGGGCGAGGTCGTCATCACGGTCAACGGGGTGCCGGGCGGCGATCTCGGCATGTTCATGCGCGGCCCGATGCTCGTCGTCCACGGCAACGCCGACCATGCGCCCGGCAACACGATGGACGGCGGCACGATCGTCATCCACGGCAGTGCAGGAGACGCCGCCGCCCACTCGATGCGCGGCGGAAAGGTCTTTGTCAGGGACGATGTCGGCTACCGCGGCGGCATCCACATGAAGGAGTACGAGGAGAAACATCCCTGCCTTGTCGTCGGCGGGACCGCCCGCTCGTATCTCGGCGAGTATATGGCGGGCGGCATCGTCCTCCTGCTCCGTCTGGGCGAGACCGGGCCGTTCGTCGAACGCGGGATCGCAAGCGGCATCCACGGCGGCGAGGTCTATGTCAGGGGCGAGGTCGATCCCGGCTGCCTCGCCGTCGGGGCGAAGGTGCTGCCCTTCGAAGAGGCGCACCGGGAGCGGATCCGGCCCCTGATCGAGGAGTTCTGCCGGTATTTCGGGAACGATCCGGCCCCGCTGATCGTAGCCGACTATACCCGGATCGGTCCGGCGAGCGCCAGGCCGTTCGCCGGGAAATATACCTGGGAGTGAGTGGAGAATGGCAGAAAAAAGTTACAGGGATCTGAAAACCGAGGTCTGGGATGCGGGGCTCTGCGCCCGGTGCGGGGCGTGCGTGGCGGTCTGTCCGGCCGACGCCCTCTCGTTTTCTCCGGGGTCGCCGGACCACCCGTCGTCCTCGGGCTACTGCAAGATGGAGAACGACGGCGTTCTGTGCGGCGCCTGTTATCGGGTCTGCCCGCGCGTGGCTGGTGCGGTGCCGTCGCCGCTTCTGGGCGAATATCTGTCAGCGATCGCCGCAAAGGCGATCTTTTCCGTTCCCGGAAAACAGAGCGGCGGCGCTGTGACGGCGATCCTCGCCCATGCCCTCGACGCCGGGCTCATCGACGCCGTGGTCACGGTCTCGGAGGACCGCTGGACGAAAAAACCGTCTTCGGCGGTGATCACCCGCCGGGAGGCGCTCGTCGCCCAGGCCGGGAGCCGGTACAACTGGTGGGTGCCGATGCTCACCGCCCTGAAAGAGGCGGTCGTCGTGCGGAAGTATCGCCGGGTCGCCGTCGTTGCCGTGCCCTGCGCCGCGGAGGCGGTCGCCCGCATGCGGGAGAGCGATTTCGATCTGCTCGCCCCGTACAGGAAGGCGGTCCGGCTCCTCGTCGGTCTGTTCTGTACGGAGAGTTTCGACTACGGCAGACTGATGGAGGGAAAGATCCGGGGCGAGCTGGGTATCGATCCCTGGGAGATCGCCCGTCTCGACGTGAAGGGAAAACTTGAAGTGACGACGACGGACGGACGGATCGTCGCGATCCCGCTCAAAGAACTTGAGACCTGCATCCCTGCCGGCTGCCGCCGCTGCACCGACTTCGCGGCGGTCGCCGCCGACATCTCGGCCGGGGCGGTCGGGAGTCCGCAGGGGTATACGACGCTGCTCGTCCGCACCCCGGTCGGTCTGGGCTTTGTCGAGGGGGCGCGTGCGGCCGGCCTGCTCGAAGTGGGCGGCGAGGTCGACCTCGCGAAGGTCGAGGTCCTCGCAGAAAAGAAACTGGCGCGGAGCCGGCAGGACTGAAAAATCGCCGCTCTCTCTTTTTTTGCCGCCGCGGGGGTTCGCGTCCGTGCGAAACGTTTTATGCCGCGTGCGGATATATTCTGATGATTTATTCTCCGGGAACACCCGGCGGGTGATCGGGTGGACCCATGGATTCTCAGATGGCTGTAAAAATGGTCGTCGGAACGGCGCTGCTCTTCTGCGTGGCGTACGGCATGGCGCTGCTGATCGGCGTTCTTCTCAGCGCCGACGTCACGGCGGTTCCCCTGCTGTTCTGGTGCGTTGCCGGGCTGGTGCTGATCGCGCTCGTTCTCGCATGGCTGAAGACGTACCTGGACCGGATCGCGTCGTCCCTGGAACGGATCGAGGCTGCCCTGGAGCAGACCTCCCGATAGGCCGGTTTCGGCCTTTCAGATCTTCCACCGTTTGAGCAGGGGGCGTCTTCTTCTTCAGGCGTCGTGATGCCCGCCCCGGCCATATTTTTTGCGTAAGAATGCAGCCATTTCTTCCATCGTGATCTCCGGGTCGACGAACGCTTCCTGTCGGCAGCAATAGGTGCAGCAGTCCCCGGACGATCGGCAGGGTTCTTCAGCGGCATGCCGCAACTCCGGCAGAACGGCCCTTCGTCGTGTACTTCCCTGACGATCCCGTCTCTTCTTGCGTTATCCGGATCACCCCATGGCTCTTATATTTTTCCCGGCCGGCAGAATATCCCGTAGGGCACGTTATCCCGACCGACCGATTTCAATCGATGATCTCGTTCTGCTCTCTGTCCGTGGGATCCTTATATATAGTATGCCTTCGCTCCCCCTGTTGTCCGTCAGCAGGGAGAAATCGGTACATTTATATGTACGGGAAGGAAACATCTTTCCGACTCCTTCTGGACAGGAGCAGGTGAAGATCGATGAAAAGACAGCACATTATGTGGGCGCTTGCGGCGCTCTGTATCATTCTTCTTATTGTCGCTCCGGCGGCAGCGGCAGACCCTTCAGGGGAAGAGACGATCGCAGAGAACCCGGACGCGGCCATTGACTTTATCTGGGTACTGATGTGTGGGTTCCTCGTGATGTTTATGCAGGCAGGCTTCTCGATGGTCGAAACCGGCTTTACGAGGGCGAAGAACGCTGCCAACATCATGATGAAGAACATGATGGACTTCTCCATCGGTGCGCTCACATACTGGGCGATCGGTTTTGCCATCATGTACGGCACGATGCAGGGCATGGACTGGCTCATGGGGTGGTCCGGCTTCTTCCTGATGGGTGATGCCTACGACGTGACCACCATCGAGTCATGGTTCTTCCAGATGGTCTTCGCTGCAACGGCTGCGACGATCGTCTCGGGTGCGGTTGCCGAGCGGTGTAAGTTCTCGACTTACATCATTGCAAGCGTGGCGATCACGGCGATCATCTACCCGTTCTACGGCCACTGGGTCTGGGGCGGCGGCTGGCTCTCAAGCCTCGGCGCTCTCGACTTCGCGGGTTCCGGCGTCGTCCACGGGCTCGGCGGCTGGGTCGCCCTTGCGGGTGCGCTGCTGCTCGGTCCACGCATCGGGAAATATGCAAAAGACGGTACGCCCCGTGCGATCCCCGGCCACTCGGTCACCATGGGTATCCTGGGTGTCTTCATCCTCTGGTTCGGATGGTACGGCTTCAACTGCGGCTCGACGCTGGTGGGCAACGACCTGCGGGTCTCGGTCATCGCGACCAACACCACCCTTGCGGCGGCGGCGGCGATGCTCTCGGCGATGATCTGTACCTGGTTGTGGCACGGCAAGCCCGACGTCTCGATGACCGGCAACGCCGCGATCGCCGGCCTTGTCGCCATCACGGCGGGCTGTGCGTGGGTGAACCCCCCGTCTGCGGTGCTGATCGGGCTCATTGCCGGTATCCTCGTGGTCGTCGGCGTCTGGTTCCTCGACTGGAAACTGAAGGTCGACGACCCGGTCGGTGCAATCTCGGTCCACGGCATCAACGGTGCATGGGGCCTGATCGCACTCGGTCTGTTTGCGGACGGCACGTACGGCGGTGTCGCGGGCCTGTTCTTCGGCGGGGCAGACTTCTTTACGGCACAGGTGATATCCACTGTAGTCAACTTCGTATGGGCATTCGGCATGGGTCTGCTCGTCTTCGGCATCCTGAAAAAGACGCTCGGCATCAGGGTCTCTGCAGCCGAAGAGCAGCAGGGCCTCGATCTCGGCGAGCATGGTATGTCGGCATACCCGTACTTCGTGGCCACCGAGCCTGCAATGGAGGCTGAGTAAATGAAAAAGATCGAAGCGATCATCAGGACGACGAAATTCGAAGACGTAAAGATGGCCCTTGAAGGCATCGGTATGGTCTCCATGACCGTCACCGAGGTCAAGGGCCGCGGTCAGCAGAAGGGGATCAAACAGCAGTGGCGCGGTGCCGAATACATCGTCGACCTCATCCCGAAGACCAAGGTCGAACTGGTGGTGGAGGACGGCAAGGTCGAGATAGTGCTCTCGACCCTTGCCGAGGCCGCACGGACCGGCCAGATCGGCGACGGCAAAATCTTCGTCATCCCGGTGGAGAGGACGATCAGGGTGCGCACCGGCGAAGAGGGCGACGGTGCCCTCTGAACCTTCTTTCACCCATATTTCAGAAACGCAACAGAACAGATCTACCAGGAGCAGTCACATGGACCGAAAGGATGTAACGGTTGCAATTACCGACGCGATGCGGGAACAGCAGATCACCTTTGCAGAGATGGCAAAGGCCGTCGGCAGGCACGAAGTATGGACGGCGTCCGCTCTCCTCGGCCAGGCAAGCATGTCGGCCGAAGAGGCGCAGATCGTCGTTGAAAAACTCGGCCTGGACCCGGCTGTCGCCGCCGTCCTGCAGGAGTGCCCGTACAAGGGTTCTTTTGAGACAATCGTCCCGACCGACCCGCTGATCTATCGCTTCTACGAGATCATGGCCGTCTACGGGATGCCGATGAAGGCGATCATCCATGAGAAATTCGGCGACGGTATCATGAGCGCCATAGACTTCGAGATCGACATCAAAAAGAAGGAGGACCCGAAGGGCGACCGTGTGGTCGTCGAATTGAACGGCAAGTTCCTGCCGTACAGAAAGTGGTGAACCTCGCACGTCCATCGCCCCCCGGAAACCTGTGCGTCTTTCTCATCCCGGGGGTTCTTTTTTTGCCTTCAGGAGACATTCTTTCTTCAAGACCTACGTGAGAATAAGGTGAAATATGCACGCAGCACTGATCCAGCACATCGCCTGCGAGGGGCCGGGCCCTCTTCTCGAGGGTATCCTCGAAGAGCGGGGGATCGACTATGCGGTCGCCCGAATGGACCTCGGCGACCCGGTTCCGCAGGACGCGGACGTCATGATCGTTCTTGGCGGGCCGATGAACGTCTATGAAGAAGAACGCCACCCATACCTCGCAGACCTCGACCCGGCGATCCGCTCTTTCGTCATGGACGGCGGCCGGTACCTCGGCTTCTGCCTGGGCGGGCAGCTCCTGGCGAAGGCGCTCGGCGGACTTGTCACGCGAAATGCCGTTCCTGAGATCGGGCTCTTTCCCCTGACCCAGACGCGGGAGGGGACGAAAGATCCCCTGCTTGCCGGTGTGCCGCGGACCTTCCCGACGATCGAGTGGCATTTCGATACCTTTGCGGTCCCGCAGGGCGCCGATCTTCTCGCAACCTCGCGTTACTGCAAGAACCAGGCGTTCAGGTTCAAAAATGCCTGGGGGCTCCAGTTCCACCCGGAGGTCACCATCGGGATGCTCGAAGAGTGGGTTTCCGTATACGGGAGCGATCTCCAGAAGGTCGGTCTGCCCCCCGAGGCGGTGACCGGTTATGCCGGGGCGTGGAGCGAGGAGCTGGAGCGCCTGTCCCATCGGATCATCGGGAATTTCTTCGACCAGGCCGATCGGGCATGAGCACCTTTTTTTCGCGCGTCACGCCAGTCCCACCGCGGTCCTGTGCATGATGTCCGCCGTGTTCCGCAGCGCCCGGCCGGCGTCGCGCAGGTGGTGATAGATCTCGCGTTTTCTCAGGGCGGCCATCGCATCGCCGGTATGCAGCAGGTCGGCCATGCTCATGATATAGATCGTCTCGATCCGGTGTATCGCCACCCGTGCCAGCCTGATCTGCTCCTCAAGTTCGGCGTTGTTCCTGTTCATGACCTTCACGCCGTCGGCGACGCACGCCGTTCCGTCGAGCAGGGCATCGGCCATCCCGATGATCGCGCCGTCCGGGTCCACTCCGAAGGCGTACATCTCCCTGGCCGTCTCGCCTGCATAGTTCAGGATGTAGTCTATCTGACGCGAGATGCTGTAGATGTCCTGCCGGTCGAAGGGCGTGGAAAAGGAGGTGATCAGTTTTTCTTCGAGATCGTGGCGCATCCTGTCTGTCTCGCTCTCCAGTTCCTCCAGTTTTGCCGGGTCTTCGAGAGGGCTTGTCCGGAGCCAGTTCGCAAACGTCTGCACGCCCGTCAATATGTGGCTCGCCTGGTCCGCAAGCATTTCCTCGAAGTCGTACTCTCTCGGGAAGATGGAGCCGAATAGGTCCAGCCGCCTTTTTTTCTCCTGGTTGTTCGATGGATTTTTCATGACGCAATCACGCTCCTGTGAGCAATGAGACGATCAGGTAGACCAGCGCGCCGACCAGCGCCGTCCCCGGAATCGTCACCACCATGGCGGCGACGATCTCCTTTCCGACCTGCCAGTGCACCCTCCGCGGGTTTTCTGCCGCTCCCAGTCCGATCACCGAGGTGGTGATGATATGCGTCGACGATATCGGCGCCCCGGCAAGGGTGGAGAGGGCGATCGCGGCTCCCGAAGAGACCTGGGAGTCGAACGAATGAATGGGCTCGATTTCGAAGATCCTTCGTCCCAGGGTGTTCATGATCCGCCATCCGCCGCCGAGGGTCCCGACGCCGAGCAGCACAGCGCACGCAAATCTGGCCCAGAGAGGGACGTCGAGAGTTGCCGAACGGTCGGCCGCAAAGAGCGCGAGCGCGATGATGCCGAGTTGTTTCTGGGAGTCGTTTGCCCCGTTGAAGAACGCCATCGCTGCAGCGGCAATCCTGTTCAGGCGCACGATCGTTCTGTTGACCGTTTTTTTTGCGTTGCGGAGCAGAAGGCCGGTCGTTCTGCGCATCAGGTAACTGCCGGCAAACCCGATGAATATCGAGGCGACGAAGAAGAAGAGGATCTTCACCAGACCGACCATCTCGTGCGAGGGCGCCAGCAGGTCGGCCACCCCCCAGTACACGCTCCCGGTCCCGGCCGCCGCGATGCCGGCGCCGATCAGGCCGCCGATCAGGGCATGCGTCGACGACGAGGGCAGGCCGTAACTCCAGGTCGCAAGGTTCCACGCGGTTGCGCTCAGGACGGCGGCCAGCAGCACGACGATCGTCTGGCTGCCCGATTCCAGGGTGATCAGCCCGGAAAGGGTGAACGCGACCGCGTTTCCTCCCAGGACCGCGCCGAGAAACGCCATGACTGCGACAAGAATGATCCCTTTTCTGGGCGTCGCAGACCTGGAGGCGATCAGGGTGGCGGCGATGGAGCTTGCGTCCTGAAATCCGTTGGTAAAGGTGAAGGCGAATGCCAGCAGGATCGTGATCGCCGCGATGTCCGGTATCATGAGAAACACCCGGGAGTGCCCTGTTCCCTATGTCTGGTCCGCTCCCTGAAATACTCTGCCCCGGTCCGCAGGATTTTTTTGCGGGCGGAAGGGATCAGGGAACGCAACGTTCAGGCTCGCGATACGAGGAGAAGAGCAGGACCATTCGCACAACGGTTGCGGCCGGGATGATGCCTGAACCCTGTGATCCCGGGCCGTCCCCCTCAACCATGCTCCATCTCATGCCGGCCAGAGATCGCCGGCGTGTCAACGACCCCGCGCCTGTGTGGACGGGGCTTGAGACTGTATCATGTCGATAGTTCTCGTCCGGGTGGCTGACTGCACCCCTGCATCTCCAGGTTG
>JASGMW010000008.1 GCA_030156225.1 Methanofollis sp. | reverse complement strand
CGGGGGAGGAGAGACGGATCACCGAGGTGCCGAAGCAGGTGCGGAAGATCGCGGAGAAGCTGGAACTCAAGATATTCCCTAATATTTGAGGAGTTTGGGTTCGATCTGGTACAGGCCTGACCGGCGGATCGTCAATGCGCAACAAATACACATCGGCAGGTGGAAGTGATGTGTGCAGCAGAGCCAGAACAACACACGACCGGTGACACCATGTACGAGAGGATCATTCTTGCGACCGACGGTTCTAAAAACGCTCAAAAAGCCACAGAATCCGCTATAGGACTGGTAAAAGAGTTGAAATGCGCATCAGTCACCATCATCCACGTCATGCAGGCGGTCACCCCTGAAGAGGAGATCGCCAAGGCGGTCTTTGATGTCTGCGGCCGAATCGACGAGAACGTACGCCCGGCGATCCAGACGACGATCGACAGGGTCGAACAGGAAGGGATATCCTACCGGCTTGAGATCAGTCTTGGCGACCCTGCATCCGAGATCGTTGCACATGCGAAAAAAGAGGGGGCCGGTCTGATCGTGATCGGCAGCCGGGGCCTGAACGGCGTGAAGGGCGCGCTCCTCGGCAGTGTCGGCCAGAAAGTGATGCAGCTCGCGCACTGTCCGGTGATGATCGTAACGTGAATCTTCACCGCCGCTGCGGAGATCGTCCCGGGCCCGTGATCCTGAGCCCATCGTTGTCGACGGCGGTGGCGAGCGCGATCGAAAGCCCGAGACTCTCCGCAATCGCTCCGACCTCCTCCTCCGTCTTTTCGGTGATCACTGCGATGGACGGCCCGACAGAACTCATACCCACGAACTCGATCCCGGCAGCCCGCAGGCCGTTCATCATGGCATAGATCGCAAAACTGTGGTGCTCGATCTCGGCCCGCTTCGAGCCCCTGAACTCGATCTCCCACATCACATCCCCGGCCTTTCTGAGGTCGCCCACCTCAACCGCCGGGATCAGATCCATCAGGACCATGTAGGCCTTGAGGGGGCGGTCGCGATAATCGAGATCGCGCGCCCGGTTCATCAGCACGTTGAACTCCGACACCCCGGCCGACGAGATCGCGCTGGACGGGATGATGATGAAAACGTTCCTGCCCTCTGCGAAGGGGTGGCGATAGGCGAGGCTGAGGTCGTCGCCCAGCACGACAAAACCGCCGTAGGTGCTTGCGGCCGGGCCGACGCCGGTCTCAAACCCGAAGGCGACCCGATCGTCGGCCGTCTCCTCCACGAAATTCCTGCCGACGAGAATGCGGAGTTCTTCGGACGTCAGAGGGGAACCGACGGCGGCGTTCATCGCGTGGCAGACCGCCAGCAGGATCGTCCCGGTCGAGCCGAGGCCCACATGCTTGTACCGGTGATCCTGTGCGGCGATGCGAAACCCGCCCGGATAGCCCACCGTCGCCCTGAACGCCTCCACGATATGCCTGACGATCGGCACGCGGTCGTAGTCGATCTCGATCTCCCGGTCCGTGCAGGTTACGTTCGCCGTGCAGTACACCTTCACGGCAAACCCGAAACCGCCGCCGCCCGGCTGCCCCGGGGCGAACCGGTTCATATCGAGGACAGTCGCATGGATCCTGGCCGGGGCCTGCACCGTAACGGTCCCGTCCAGCGGCCTGAGCGTCACCTCCCTTCCGATCTCAAGAGGCCTGATCCGCTCGCCCGCAGCAAACGGCTCGAACTCGTACTCGACGAGGTCGAGGTCCCCGCCCCTGATCATCATCGCTGGCATGGTCTGTTCCTATGTGCGGTCAAAGAAGATATTTTTCCCGGACGCGTTGAGCGGGATCGCATAGACCACGCTGCAGTCCTCCATCATGCCGAGGGAGAGGGCGCCGGCCCCGCCCGAGTAGAGGATCCGGTTGTCGACGTTGTGGATGGCGGCGGTCTTCGCCGCCGAACCGACGGCGATGCCGAGATCGGTCATCCTGATCGCGCAGTTCGGACCTTTAAAGGGAACATTGCCGTCGTCCCGGGCGCGTTCCGCTGCAGCCGTCATCCCGGCGCAGGTCGGATATCCGCAGCCGCCGCAGTTGATCCCGGCCACTTCCTGGCCCCGGCAGCCGATCAGAACGCAGGCGTCAGATTGCTCGACCCCCTTTGCGTCCCTGATGAAGAAGCCGAGGTTGTGCGCCTCGCCGTAGGTGCGCATCGCACCGGCGAGCCGCTCCAGATCGGCTCCCCTGATCACCTCCACCCGGATGGTGTCGACGCCCTTTCCCTTCGGCGCCGTCCTCGCCGAGAGCGCCATTAAAGAGGCGACGGTCTGTACCGCATCGTATTCCGGAGTCATGAATGTAGTGTACCGCTTCCGGCCACATATATCCTCTCACTTTCACGCCGCCCGGCTCTGGCTTATCACCGTCCGGGCCACATGGGATCGATATGCCCATCGGAGACACCCTTGCGGCGCTCACCGAAGCGGCCGGCTTCGACATGAGCCCGCGTTCTGAACGTCCGCCCCGCGCCCGGTGCGGGCGCCTGCTCAAGATCCTCCTCTGCGGCCGGTGCTCGTTCGACTGCGCCTACTGCGGGGTCAGGACAAAAAAAGAGGCGTATACGCTTGACCCGGCGGATCTCGCCGGAATATTTCTGAAAATGCACCGGGAGGGCCGGGCCGACGGGCTGTTCCTCTCCTCGGGCATTCCGGGAGAGGTGGACGAGGCGATGGCCGGGATCGTGGAGACCGGTGACATCCTGAGGAAAAACGGTTTTACCGGCTACCTCCACCTGAAGGTCCTCCCCGGGGCCGCGCGGGCCGACATCGTCGAGGCGGCCAGGCTGGCCGACCGGATCTCGATCAACCTGGAGGCACCGTCGGCCTCGCGGCTCTCCGAGATCGCCGGGGTGAAGGACTACAGGCAGGACATCGAGAAGAGGCAGGCGTGGGTGGCCGATGCGATGCCGGGACGGCACACCACCCAGCTCGTCGTCGGCGCGGCCGGAGAGAGCGACGCCGAGATCCTGGGGTGCATGGAGCGGCAGTACCGGCGTGTCGGAGCGGCGAGAGTGTATTATTCGGCGTTCACCCCGCTGCCCGGCACCCCGCTGCAGCGCTGCGCCGCCGCACCGCTCTGGCGCCAGCACCGGCTGTACCAGCTCGACGCCCTGGTGCGGGCGTACGGCTGGCGTGCCGACCGCGTGGCCGATGTCCTGGATGAATACGGATTTCTTGCAGACGCCGACCCGAAGATCCTCCTTGCCCGCGGACTGCCGCCGGTCGACGTCAACGCCGCACCATATCCCGACCTCCTGCGGGTGCCAGGGATCGGGCCGGAAGGCGCCCGCCGGATCCTGGCTGCCCGGCAGGAAAGGCCGCTGCGGTCGGGCGCCGACCTGCGGCGGTGCGGCGTGGCGCACAGGGCGGCCGAATATCTCAGGTTCGGGGACGATGGCGTGCAGACGACGCTGTTCGCGTTCTGACGAAGAGAAAACCACGCGCCCTGTAAAGCAGGACAGGGGAGAGAATGGGCCTTGCCCCGCCAGGATTCGGCGCGAAAATCCTCTCTCCTCGCCGCCGATTCACCTGTACTCGCGTTTGGAGTAGGAGTACTTCTCAGACTCGCCGCCCTTCACCACGATGTAGATCCACTCCCAGAGCGATTTCAAGGTGCCGAACTGCTCGTAGCGGCGCATGGAAAACCCGACCTTCAGCCTGGTGTCGAGGATCACCCGCCCGGCCTGCCGCGCCCTTCGTGCGATCTCCAGGTCGTCCCCCGCGTCGACGGTGTGGTACATCCCGATCTTCATGAAGGCGTCCCGCCTGAACGCGGTGTTGCAGCCGAGCGTGTAATAGATCGAGTGCGTCAGGTAGCCCAGGCGCGAGAAGAGGTTTGCAAGACAGATCGAAACGGTGTTCTTGATCCCCTTCTCCTTCGGGAAGACCAGGCCGTAGATCAGGACAGCGTCCGGGTGATCGGCAAAGTCCCGCCCGAGCCGTTCGAGCCAGTCAGGGGGAAGGTAGCAGTCGGCGTCGGTGGTGGCGACGATATCGCCCTTCGCCGCCATGGCGCCGTCGTTTCTTGCCCCGCCCACCTTCTTGCTCGTCTGGACAAAGACCTGATCGGCATATATCGCGGCGACCTCGCGCGTCCGGTCCTTCGAGTTCCCGTCCACGACGATAATCTCGTAGGCGTCCCTGGGTATGGTCTGGCTGCAGAGGGACTCGAGGCAGGCAGCGATGTTCTCCTCCTCGTTATAGGTCGGGACAACGACCGAGATCACGATACCAATTCCCGGTAGAGGTTCACATGGAGGTCGGCCACCTTCCCGATGTCGAAGCGCCCGGTGAACGGGCGGGATACGGCAGCGTGCCGTCTGATGAGGGGTTCGTCCTCAACGACCGCATCGGCATCGTCCAGGCACCCGAAGAAGAGGGCGGCGCCGTCGAAGTTCTCGGTGAACTCCGGGATCCTGCGGGCGAGCACCGGGACACCGCTCGCCATGGCTTCGAGGATGACCATCGGGAGGCCCTCGGCAAAGGACGGCATGAAGAAGAGGTCGGCGCTGCAGTACGCCGCCGTGATGTCCCCGACAAAACCGGTGAACAGAACGTTTTTGCCGCATCTGCTCTTCTCCTCTTCGATCCGCTTATAATCCTTGGAAAAGGTGCCGTACGGGAACCCGCCGACCCAGACGAACCTGACGTCCGGGTGCTTCCTCGACAGCGCGATGAAATCGTAGATCCCCTTCCGCGGCGTCTGCTGCGCGACGGTGAGCACCACCCGCTCCTCCTCGCCGATGCCGTATTTTCTGCGGAATGCGGCGCGTTTCTCCGGATCCGGTCTGAACCGGTCCCGGTCCACGCCGTTCGGGATGAGAGTCGTCGGCACGTCAGGCACCATCTCGTGCACCTCCTGATCATTCGGGCCGGAGATCGTGATGATGTGGTCGAACCCCTGATAGATGCCCGGATAAAAATGATTGACCGTCCCGGAGAAGGAAAGATTATCGTTGTTGAGGCGGGGCGTGGAATGGGCGGTGAGCACCTTGACGCCGCGGCTGTACTTCTTGTTCATCAGCGTGAGCGGGCCGAAGGTGTGGTAGTGGACGATGTCGTAGTCGTAGTTGAAGGAGTTCCAGCTGAGTTCGAGAGACGGATCTTCGGCGAGTTTTTCGGCGAGCATCCGTGCAAGGGTCGAACAACCGATATACTTGAAAAAAAGTATATCTTCGACGAAAAAATTCACCTTCATCGGCGCTCTCCGACATAGTCGAGAACATGGCGGATGCACCCGTCCATGTTCAGGTACTCGAACTCGGCGAAACGGCCCAGGAGATCGATCCCGAGCCCTTCGCAGAACTCCCTGACGACCCTGATGTTCTCCAGGTAGGCGAGGTCGTAGATGACATAGGCATATTTCTGTCGCTCGACCGCAGCATGGACGACCTGTTCCCTGGACGCGATCACTCCCATCTGTACCAGCCCCTCGACCGTGTGCCCGACCAGATCGTCGTCGGTCATCCGCGATGCCTCGTCGCCGTCCCGGTAGGTGATCTCGGCGAGGACCGAACTGCACCCCGGCGGGGCGTTGCCGTCGCTGTAGCCCGAAGGAAAGGAGATGCGGTTGAAGAGCCCGATCTCATCCTGCGGGACATACACCCACGAATACGGCTTTGTCGCACCCCTGACGCCGATGCAGACGCAGGCCACGGCATTGTATTTCAGCGCTCCGCAGGCCGCGGCCACGTCCGGCGGCACGCCTTCGAGGCAGGGGAGGAGCGCCTGGAGCGGTATGGTGGAGACGCACCGGTCGGCGGCGATCTCCTCGCAGCCGTCGCCGACGGCGAACCGCCCGTCCTCCCGCCTGACCGAGCGGACAACGAACCCGGTCCTGACGGCGTCCTCGACCGGGGCGGCGATCGCCCTGACCAGCGCCTCGATCCCGCCGGTCTGCGGGTACGAAAAGACCGACTGGTGGGTGTAGCCCTCGGTCTCGATCCCGATCGCCGACCTGATCACGTCCTCGACCGGCGGCCGCGGCACCCGCCCTTCCATCCAGTGCGCCGACATCTCCTCGGGCGGGCACTTCCAGATCTTCCGGTTGTACGGGATCATATAGCACGCCGCGATCCCCCTGCCGAAGGTGGCAAGGATCCAGTCCCTGAAATTTTCCGGGGGGGCGACCTCCCCTTTTTCGACCGCGATCAGGTTTTTGACGAACTCGTTAATGCAGAAGAAGAGATCGTCCTTCGGCAGGTCGGAAAGCCCGTTTTCAAACGGGTATTTGACGTAGCGTCCTTTATAGAATATTTTGGTCAGGCGGTTCCGCCCGGTGCGGTTCTCGCCGAGCACCTCCTTCATGAAGGAGAGCGCCCCGGCGTCCCTGGAGAAGATGATGTGCGAGCCGCCGGTGTCGAAGGTGAAGCCGCTGCTCGTTTTCGACCGGCAGAGCCCGCCGTACTCTGGTTCCGCTTCGAGCACGATCACGTCCTCCCCCTGCTCGCGGAGCAGCCGGGCAAGCGTCACCCCGGTCAGCCCGCCGCCCAGTATCGCCGTTTTCACAGCATATAGGTGTGCGGTGGGTTCATATATGGTTGATCATCTGCGGCGCCCGGGAAAAAAACGATAAAAAAGATGAACGATTCGATCAGGAAGAACCGGCCTGCTCCTTCTCCCCGGCATCGGGTTTCGCGGGTCGTTCCGGCTTCACGTAGGTGATCTTCACCAGTTCGCGCCCCTCGCGGACCGTGACCGCCGGCGAGTACTGCGTCTCCATCGTGAGGCAGTGCACCGGGCAGACCTCGACGCAGCAGTTGCAGACATGACAGCGGAGCCGGTCGATCTCCCAGGTCTTCTCCTCGCGTGAGACGCAGATCGCGTCCGCCGGGCACTTGCGCATGCACATCCCGCAGGAGATGCACTGCGACGGGTCGATGACCACGCGGCCCCGCGAGATCGGCGTGATCTTTGCGGGCTGCGCCGGGTAGCGGATGGTGGACGGGCCGTGCAGGACCGATTTCAACACCGTTTTTGCCATCTCAAAGTATGCCATCTCAGATCACCTCTCGCAGCAGCCGATGCACGGATCGATCGAGAGCACGATCACCGGGACGTCGGCAAGTTCGCAGCCGGCCAGCATCTTCACCATCGGCGGAACATTCGTGATCGTCGGCGTCCGCACCCGGTGGCGGGCGAGGTGGCGGGTGCCGTTCCCCTTCACATAATGGACCACCTCGCCGCGGGGCTGCTCCGCCCTGGCGAAGTACTCGCCATCCGGTTTTCCGGTCACCTTCACCTCGATGGGCCCGTCCGGGATTTTTTGAACCGCCTCTTTGATGAGATCGATCGAGGCGTACATCTCCTTCGCCCTGACGGCGCAGCGGGCATAACAGTCGCACCCCTCCTCCACCACCGGCTTGAAATGGAGATTGCCGTAGGCGGCGTAGCCGAGCATCCTGGCGTCGGAAGCGACCCCGCTCGCCCTGAGAACCGGGCCGACCGCGCCGTCGGCATAGGCGTCGTGTTTCGAGAGAACGCCGACGTTTTTCAGTCTGGACCGCACCGAACTGTCGTTCAGGAAGACGTCCACCAGATCGGCGAGCTCGCCCCTGAACCCGTCGAGCCCGTTCGACATCTCGTCGAGTTTCGCAGCGTCGATATCGCGCCTGACCCCGCCCACCTTGCAGCTCCCCTGGATCACCCGGCCGCCGGTGGTCGCTTCGAGATCATCCAGGACATGTTCGCGCAGCCGCCAGGCGTCCATGAACAGGTTTTCAAAGCCCATGCCGTCGGCGAAAAGCCCCAGCCAGAGGAGGTGGGAATGGAGCCTCGAATACTCCGACCAGATCGTCCGCAGATACAGGGCGCGTTCAGGCACCTCCACGTTCATCAACGTCTCGACGGCCTGGCAGTAGGTGGCGCCGTGGATGAAACTGCAGATCCCGCAGATACGTTCGGCGATATAGACATATTCCGGAAACTCCCTCTTTTCGACAAGGGTCTCAAGCCCGCGGTGGACATATCCGATCGAGGGCAGGGCCTCCTTCACCTTCTCGTCCTCGATGACCAGATCCAGGTGGATCGGCTCGGGGAGGACCGGATGCTGCGGACCGAAGGGTATGACTATTTCTTTCGACATGTGACCTCCCCCCTGAAGGTGACGTTGCTGAACGGATACTTCTTCGCCGTCTTCAGCAGATTCCCTTTGTAATCGACGTTTATCCCGGCGACCTCGACCCCGAAGAAGTCGTGCATCTCGTTCTCGTAGATGAACGCCCCCCAGTATATCCCTGAGATGCTCGGGATCGTCGTCCCGATCGGAACGTGCAGGCGCAGACTGTCGAGACGATAGTCCTGATCGAAACAGTAGGTGATCTCGAAGGTCTCTTCGATTTTCGTGCAGCTGATCTGGACGAGACGGAACCCCGCGTCGTCATATGCCCTGACTTTATCGAGGAGGTCGTCCGGGGCGATCGTCGTTATCGGTTCTTCTTCTTCTTTCATGCCGAACCCTCCTGTTCCTTCATCTTCGTTCGTTTTTCTTCGAGAATGCCCAGCGCCGTCACGATCCCGTCGATGATCGACTCCGGGCGCGCGGCGCAGCCCGGCACATAGACATCCACCGGGATCACCTGGTCGACGCCCCCGGCGATGTTGTAGCACTCTCTGAAGACGCCGCCCGACGTGGCGCAGACGCCGACGGCGACGACGACCTTGGGGTCGGGGATCTGTGCGTAGATGTTTTTGACCACCTGCCGGTTCATCTCGTTGATCCCGCCGGTGATCACGAAGACGTCGGCATGCTTCGGGTTGCCGGTGTTGATGATCCCGAACCGCTCCACGTCGTACAGCGGGGTGAGACAGGCGAGCACCTCGATGTCGCAGCCGTTGCAGCTTGAGGCGTCATAATGGAGAAGCCACGGCGATTTTTTCAGATATGCCATCGTTTCACACCCCCAGATAGAAATAATAGAGGACGACGAGGTTAAGGAACCCGAGTATTGCGGCAGCACCCCACCCGCTCTTCAGGGTCGTCTGCCACTTCATCCGCGAGAAGGTGTTGTCGATGAAGATCTCCAGGACGTAGGTGACGGCGATGGCGACGAGTGCCAGCAGCGGGTTGAACCCGAAGAAGAGGTAGACAATGCCGAGGAGCACCACCGTCTCGTACCAGTGGGCGATCTCGATCTTCCCGAGGGTCGCGCCGGAGAACTCCGTGGTCAGCCCCTTCACCAGCTCCTGATGGGCATGGTGCGAGGTCGAGATGTCGAACGGCGACTTTCTCAGTTTGATCGTGAGGATCGTCAGGAAACCCACGAAGACGCCTGGCAGGTAGAGGATCGCCGGCGCCTGCGACGCGGCGATATCGCCCACATAGAAACTCCCGGTCACCAGATAGAACCCTACGGCGGTGAGGATGATCATCGGCTCGTAGGCCATCAGGGAGATCAGTTCCCGCTCGGCCCCGATATAGCTGTACGGGGAGAAGGCGGCGTACGCCCCCAGCACGATGAAGACATGGGCCAGGGTGAAGGCGAAGATCACGAGCAGCAGGTCCTCTCCGGCAAAGAACAGGGCCCCGGTCAGGGCCATGAAGACCAGGTACGAGAGGATGAAGGTGTTCTGCGAGGGGGTGACGGTGACGTCCTCCTTCTCGAAGAGTTTCGCCACGTCATAGAAGGGCTGGAGGATCGGCGGGCCGACCCTGCCCTGCATCCTGGCGGTGATCTTCCGGTCGATCCCTGAGATCAGTCCGCCGACGAGAGGCGCGAGGACGAGATACGCGATCGCCGCGATGATCGAGGTCACAGGACCGCCCCCGCCGCGATCGCTCCTGCAAGCAGGATCAGCAGGATGCAGATCGGATTTGCGTACCGCAGGAGTTTACCCTCGCCGAAGTATTCGGTGAAATAGTAGTTCCGCGTCGTCATCGTCCGTTCGATGCCGGCGGAACCCGCGAACCTCAGGTCGGCCGTCACAGGCCGTCCCCCCATGTATGCGGGCATCCTCTTCTCTTCCTTTGCATAGAACGGGAACGATAAGGGCAGGATCAGCAGGAGCGAGATCATCAGGACCATGATGATGACGTTGTCCTGCGCAAGCCGCGCCGTCTCGCCGAATACGCCGAGGAGATAGGGCTCAACGAGTCCGGACGAGATGAGCGGGAAGAACAGGGCGGCAAGCACCGTCAGCGCCGTGAGGATCGAGAGAACCGCCCATTTCTCGCGCGAGACCGTGCCCTCGACGTTCTCCCCGTACGGGGTGACCGCGATGATCTTGCCCATCCACTTCGCCCAGAAGAAGACCGTCATGGCACTGCCGAAGGCGAGGATGGTGATGAAGAGGAGGCCGAAAGGTGCGTCGATGAACCCTTCGATCGCCGCCCACTTCGAGATCAGCATGCCGAAGGGGGCGAGGAACATGCCGGCGATGCCGACGAACATCATGACGGCGAGCCGCGGCATGCGGACGATCAGGCCGTCCATGTCCTCGATGTCCCTGCTCCCGGTGCGGTGCTCCACCGTCCCGACGCAGAGAAAGAGGAGGGATTTTGCAATGGCGTGGAAGATGATCAGGAAGATTGCGGCCCAGATGAGTTTGTAGGTGCCGACGCCCGCACAGGCGACGATCAGCCCGAGATTCGCGATGGTCGAGTATGCGAGCACCTTCTTTGCGTTGCTCTGGGAGATCGCGATCCCCGACGCCACCAGGAACGTGACCGCGCCGACAAACCCGATGGACGCCCCGGCGAGACTGCCCGCAAGCACGGGGGCGAAACGGACGATGATGTAGACGCCGGCCTTGACCATCGTGCTCGAGTGAAGGAGGGCCGAGACCGGGGTCGGGGCGACCATCGCCCCGACAAGCCACCCGGAAAAGGGCATCTGCGCGGCTTTTGTCAGTCCGGCAAAACTGATCAGCACCGCAGGGACGAGCGCCACCGCCTGGCCCGAGGCGATGAGGGCGTCGAGTTCGAGCAGACCGCCTGCGGGATCGGCCGAGGCAAGATAGATGATCGCCGCGGCGAAGGCGATCCCTCCCAGAAGGTTCATCTTCAGGGCGAGGAAGGCGTTCTTCGTCGCTTCTTCGCTTTCGGCGTAGCCGATGAGGAGGAACGACGCCAGGGTCGTGATCTCCCAGAAGAAAAAGACCCACACCAGGTTGTTCGAGAACACGAGGCCGAACATCGCCGCAAGAAAGATGAACGTCACGAAGAAGAAGAACCGCCGCCGGTCCCGCACCTCAGGGTGGTGATCATGATAGGTCTGCATGTAACTGACGGCATAGACGGCGATGAGACTGCCGATGATGCCGATGATCATCGCCATGATGATGGAGAACTGGTCGAAAAAAAGATTTCTGACCGGTTCCATCCCCATCCCCATCGTGAATTCATAGAAAAGCATCAGGGCCGACTGGATGAGCACCAGTATGATGGCGATATATTGTTTGAACCTGATCCCGAGCCAGAGAAGCAGGAGTGCGATTCCCATCTCGATGGCGAACATCACCAGACTCGTCGGCTCGAAAGGAACGGTGTAATAGACCGCACCCCGTGCATATGACGTCGCGAGCAGGTAGATGGACGCTGCCGAGATGACCAGTGCGGAGCATGCAACGATTGCATGTCTCATCCGGTTGTTCGACAACAATAACAGGATGAATGCAATTATCGTCGGAAATACAATCAGGAATATTAGTTCATTCACCCGGATCCCTCATGATATCCATGGTGGTTCCGGGTTTATTAACCATGCGAAACGGGATTCCAATCTGACAGACAGAACGGATTTTTTTCACAAATCTCTTGAATCCTGTTCCTGCAGGTGCCGGATCCCTCGCCGGCACCGGTCAGGTGATGCCGGAGAAAAACCGTTTTCATGCGAGGATCCCCGCGCTCCTTTTCGTGACTGCTCCCCGAACTCCCGGACCGGAAAAATTTCACCCCATCCTGCACCCCTGCCGTTGCGTGCAGACCCTGATCTTTTTGCATTGCTCCGTCCAAGAGTACTGCCGATGCGTCCGTCATATCTGGGAAAAATACAGCTGAACTGGTGCGACACCTGCCGCACCCCGGTTCTCGGTGCGGCGTGCGCCTGCGGGGCGAAGACCCGTCCGGTTGCGATCACGCCGCCGGGCGACGCACGCCCGGCATTCGAGGCGGACATCGATCTCGTCAACGAGATCTTCACCCGGCACTTCGGCGCCCCCCTCATCCCCGAAGGGCATCTTGCCGTTCTGAACAAGGTGCCTGAGATCGACAGGATGGAAGAGATCGTTCTTGGCGGCGCCATCGTGGCAGCGATCCGGTATCTGCCTGAAAAAGGTGCGTGGGAACCCCTGCCGAGGCCGGCCGCCGCTCGTTATCTCACGCCGGCACTGCGGTATGTCGTCGCCGACGACGGCGCCGTGGCGTCTGTCCGGGAAGGTTCGAGCCTCCTCGCGCCCGGTCTTGTCGAGATCGAAGACGCCGTTGAGGCCGGCGACGAGGTGTTCATCCTCTCGAAGCAGGGAGAATGCATCGGCGTCGGCAGGGCGAAGGTGGACGCCGCGGAGGCGAGGACAATGGCGCGCGGGGCCATCGTCAGGACGCGCAGGTCCGCACCCGCAGAGGTCGTTTTCGGCCCTGCATCATGGGACGATGCCGTCGCTGCCAACAAACAGATCCTGGACACGTACGAGGGCGCTGCGCGCGAGTTCATCAGGAACGTCTGCGCGAGCCACGCCCGTTTCCCGATGAACGTCTCGTACTCCGGGGGCAAGGACAGTCTGGCGACGCTCCTCCTGGTGCTCAAGGAGATCGGGCCGGTCCCGATCCTCTACGCCGATACCGGCCTTGAGTTTCCCGAGACCGGGGCGAATGTGAGGGATGTGGCGGCGCGCTACGGCCTCGACGTCGTGCGGGCCGAGACCGGAGACGCATTCTGGGAGCATTTCAAGAAAGCCGGACCCCCGGCGGTGGACGCCCGCTGGTGCTGCAGCGTCGCAAAACTCTTGCCGGTCGGGCAGATCATCGCCGGGCGGTGGGGCGAAGCCCTTTCGTTCATCGGCCAGCGAAAGTACGAGTCCCTCTCCCGGAAAAACAGTCCGAGAGTCTGGCGGAACCGCGTCGTCGGGAACCAGATCTCGGCCGCTCCGATCCAGCACTGGACCGCCCTGCACGTGTGGCTCTACATCTTCAGGGAGCGCGCGCCCTACAATGTCCTGTACACAAGAGGACTGGACAGGATCGGATGCTTTATGTGTCCGTCCAGCGACCGCGCGGTGCTGGAGCGGATCAAGACGGCATACCCAGACCTGTGGGAGGAATGGGAGGGCAGGCTGCGGTCCTGGCAGCAGGAGCACGGTCTTCCTGAGGCGTGGGTCAGGGACGACGGCTGGAGAAGAAGAGGATCGGGATCAGATGAAGACGATAGTTATAATTGATTACGGACTTGGAAACCTCCGCAGCGTGCTGCGCGGGCTTGAAAAAGCCGGCGCCCGTGCGGTCGTCTCCGCAGACCGGTCCGAGATCGCCGCGGCGGACGGCCTGGTCCTTCCGGGCGTGGGCGCCTTTCGCGACGGCATGGGAATGCTCGGCCCCCTCGAAGAGACGGTGCGGACGGCTGCGCGCGAGGTTCCGATCCTCGGGATCTGCCTCGGCATGCAGATGCTCATGGAGAGTTCGGACGAGGGCGGGCTTCAGGCCGGCCTCGGTCTTGTGCCCGGAAACGTGCGGCGCTTTCCGCGGGTGCCCGGCATGAAGGTTCCGCACATGGGATGGAACACGCTCTCGATCAGAGAGGGCGAACCGCTCTTCGACGGAATCTCAGACGGGACCTACGTGTACTTCGTCCACTCCTACTATGCCGAGGCTGCGCCCGAATATACGATGACGACGACCGGGTACATCTGCCCCTTCGCCTCGTCGGTACGGAACGGAGAGGTATTCGGCGTCCAGTTCCACCCGGAAAAGAGCGGGGCTGCGGGACTGCGCCTGCTCAAAAATTATATCGGCCTGATCTGATCCAGTCAGACTTTCGTTTTTCTCCGCCGGTAATAGGAGAAATAGAGATACACCTCGTAGATCATCAGCAGGAGGATCACGAGACTCCCGCCGAGGAAGAAGGCAAGGACGAGGCCGTTGATCCCGGAGGAAACGGTGTCGGCGGAAGATCCGGCACCGGCCATAGAGGTCATGATCTTCTGTTCATTCACCGCCGCGCCGCCCCCGAAAAGGGGCATGAGCATTGCGATCACGATGCTCGCAAAGGCGACGACCACGAACAGCGAAGCGTATTTGAGCAGGATCGACCTGATATCCTTGACCGGCGGTGCGATGATGAGGAGTCTGGACGTGAGGCCGTACTCCTTCATTTCCCGCCCTTTCGAACTCCACCGCGTCCTGACCACCTCGATCAGACCGGCGTCCGCGAGGTTTTCGACATGATATTTGAGGGTGGTGAGGGGGATGGAGAGGCGGTCGGCGATCTCGGCCGCGGTCATGGGATTGTCTCTGAGGGCCGCAAGGATGTCGCCTGCCGTCTGGCTCGCCATCGCCCTTGCAATCCGCTGCGCCCGCTCGTCGCCGGGCTCCATCACCACGATCTCTTCAGTCATTCAGGTTCGACTCGATGAGGGCGCGGCCGCGGGCGAGGGCGTCGCCGATCCGCCCGACTTCCGGGCCACCGCCCTGTGCGATCTGTGGTTTTCCGCCGCCGGCTCCACCAAGGATCTCACAGACTTCTCTGATCACGTCGACGGCATTCAGGGTGTCGATCGGCGAGGCCATCACCGCGTGGACGCGCTCCCGGCCGCCTGCGAGCAGTGCGATGTCGCCGTTTTCTGATATGCGCGAGGCAAGGGCAACGAGTTCCTGCGGCGGGAGGTCGACCTCCCTGATCACGGCCCGGTAGCCGCCGATCTCCTCGGCCACCAGCTGCTGGACCTCGAGATCGACGACCTTCTGCTGGAGGCGCTCGATCTCCTTGCGCTGCTCCTTCCACTCGGTAAAGAACCGGTTCACGCTCGAAGGGAGGTTTTCCTGCTGGACCGAGAGCGTCTCGGCCGATGCGGCGATGAGATCCTTGAGGTGCTGCATCGCCGAGATCGCCGCGATCCCCGCCGAAAATTCGAGCCGTTCGATTCCGTCCTGGATATGCTCGACTCTGAGCAGGACGATCGGGCCGACCTCGCCGGTGGAGCGGCAATGGGTGCCGGCGCAGGCCTCGATGTCGCCTGCAACCTGCACGACCCTGATCTGCGTGCCCGGCGGCACGCCTCCCTGATAGAGCCCGAACCCGTACTTCTGCTCGGCCCTGGTACGGTTTTCCCAGGTGACATAGACCGGGTTGTTCTCCATCACCATCTGGTTCGCCCTGATCTCGATTCTCTTCATCTCCTCCGGCGTGATGTGCTTGAAGTGCCTGAGATCGACACGCGAACTCTCGCTCCCCTTCTGGGCGCCGGCCTGGTGGATATGGGCGCCGAGCACCTCCTTCGCCGCGTGGAGGATCAGGTGCGTCGCCGTGTGATGGCGCATCAGGGACCAGCGCCGCTCTTCGTCCACGATCCCCTTGACCCGGTCGCCCCGCTTGAGGGTGCCGCCTTTGATGCGGTGGAGGATCACTTCGCCGAGTTTGATGGTGTCCTCGACCCTGACCATGATCTCGGTGGTGACGAGCGTGCCGGTGTCGGCGGGCTGCCCTCCCCCCTCGGGGTAGAAGAGTGTCTGGTCGAGGACCGCGTAGCCGTCGAAGTAGTCGATAACCATCGCCTCGAACTCGACTTCGGCCGGCTGATCATAATAGGCTTTTTTCGTCGCCGGAAGACCGGCGATCCGTTCGCGGTACCTTGCGAGCGGGTCTTCGGCCGCCTTTTCCGGAAGGTTCTCCGAGTGCAGGTCGGCGATCTGCGAATAAAAGTTGTCCGGGATCTCGACGACCGCCCCTTCCTGTGCGGCGATGTCCTTCACCATCTCTGGCGGGATGCCGTGAGAATCGTAGAGGGTGACGACCTCCTGCAGGGGGATGCGTTCGCTCTTTTTCTTGTAGGTGCGGGCGATCCTCTGTACGATCCGTGCGCCGCGGGCAAGGGTCGCCGCGTACTTCTCCACCTCTCTGTCGATGATCTCGCGCACGCCGGCGATGCTCTGCTCGAAAGAGTCCGGGCCGACGATCCGTATCTGCATCTCCACCAGGTCGGCAAGGTTGTCCTTGAGGTCGAGGTCGGCCATCATCCGCAGGGTCCGACGCAGAACGAGGCGGGCGAGGTAGCCTTCCCTGACGTTGGAGGGCACGATGCAGTCGCCGAGCATGTAGGCGAGGCAGCGGGTGTGGTCGGCGATGGCGTAGATCTTCTCGATCGGGGCGATCAATCTGTCGAGCTTCTCCTGCGGGACGTCGATCGCCGCGGCGACCTTCCGGCGGAGCTGGAAGAGGTTCATGCCGCTGATGTCCATCAGCCCGGCAAACCTGGCGTTGAGCCCGATGATCTTCGTGAACTCCTTGTTGTCGAGGAGGTGTTCGAGACCTGCCGCATGCATCAGATGGCTGACCATCTCGGGAAATACGGCGTCGTATATGGTCGGAGATCCTTTCGAGGCCCAGGTAAGCCGTTCGAGCCCATAGCCGGTATCGACGATCCGCATCTTCATCGGATAATAGGGCACGCCGTCGAGTTCGACCGGTTCCTGATCGTTTTGCTCCCTGGTGTAACTCATGAACACGAGAGTCGCCACCTCGAGGCCGCCGATCAGGACCTCGACGGACGGACCGGCGTTGCCGCCGCCCATCCAGGGGTGCTCTTTATAGGTGACTTTTTTGAGGTCCGCCCCGATAGAACTGAGAAACTCATCGCAGAGTTCGACCGTCCGGTCCTTCCAGTAGATCTCTTCGTTCGGCGAGTTGAAGGCGTGATGGGCCATCATCTCGAACAGGGTCAGGTGACGCCCTGACCGCCCCACAGAGTCGAGATCGTTGAGCCTGATGCACGGCTGCGAGATGGTCAGGGGGTTTGCCGGCGGGGGCACGAGGCCGTTCGTTACGAAAGGCTGAAAATCGGCGATCGAGGCGATGGTCAGGTAGACATCGTCACGCCAGCGTGCGACGACCGGGTAGCGCTCGATCCGCGTGTGGCCGTGCCGCTCGAAAAACGAAAGATATGCCTCCCTCATCTCGTCCAGGGAGTGTGGTGTGAAGACCGGGTTTGCAATAAAGGAGTACGGCTCGCAGGGTGCGTCCCCGCAGGTCTCTCTGGACGGGTCGCGTGTCCAGTACGCCGCCCCGCATTTGCTGCAGACCTTCCGCACCAGTCCCTGGGATTTAAAGTATTCAAGTTGATACTCTTCTTCGAGCATTCAAAACCACGTCTTACTAATCTATTATGCGGAATGGTTCATTATATTGTTTATCGTGTTCTCTGCTCCCTTCAGACGATCGATATACCACTCTTCACGGCGTTCATAACGCTCAGCTGCAACCGCAATCCTGACGGCGAGGATATGCCAGCAGCACCGCCCCCGGTACGTGAAGTCCTTGCAGGTGCAGAAATCGTCCTCGACGACATATTCGTCAGTCCGTCCGGTGACCACGAAAAAATCGAGATATCGCCTCACCTGACCGGCGTCCACCGCGGCGAGCGCTGTTCTCCCCCGGTCGCGATACGACCTGACGACCGCATCCCTGAGGGCCGGGGACAGACCCTCTGTTTTGATCAGATCGAGGAGTTCTTTCATGCGATCGTGCGGACCGCCGGCAGGTCTTCGATATACTCCCATCCCGACCGTTCGGCGAGCGCCTGCATCGCAGGGGCTTCGAGGGCGTAGTGCGTCGACTCGATGCAGGGAAGCGGCGACGTCCGCGCCACATGATGCTTGAGTTCTGCCGAGAGGAAGGCGTCGGCACCGAGACGGGCTGCTTCCGCGATCAGTTCGGGGTCGAAACCGCTCCCGCCGACGACGGCGAGATGGCCCGGGTCGTTGATCTCTCCCCAGATCCGCACGTTGCCGCCGATCCGCGCGACCATCTCGTCGAGTCCGGCGGTGCACCTGCCGACGACGCCCATCGTCATGGGCACCGGATCGACAAGGCCGAGGATCTCGGCGAGGGTCTCGTTCACCCCGCCCGGGGCGCGGTCGAAGTTCGTATGCATCACATAGAGGTTGACCCCTCCCGAGATGAGCGGGCGCAGGACCGCCGCCGCGCGACCGGCGATGCCGGTCAGCGGCTCCCACAGCGGGGTGTGGTGGACGACGAGCATTCCTGCCCCCATGCGTACGGCGGCCCCGGCAACGGCCGGTGTGGCGTCGAGGGCGCAACAGACGGTCTCGACTTCTTCGCAGCCTTCGACGACGAGCCCGATCCGGCCGGTGTCGTATTCTTCCGCGAGTTCCGGCGGGGCGATCCCATCGAGATGAGCCAACAGGTCTGCGATATGCATGTTAACAGGTCTTCTTCTCCGGTAATGAAGGCACGCATTACTACAGATAATAAGAAAGGGCTATAAATATGCGGGATAAATACTCCACCATGGAGAAATCCATAGACGAGATCAATACGCGAATACATGATGGCAATGCACGCGTTGTCACGGCCGAGGAGATGCCCGACATCGTCGCCGAACTGGGCGAGGAAGCGGCGCTGAGGGAAGTGGACGTCGTCACCACCGGAACCTTCGGCGCTATGTGCTCTTCAGGCGCGTTTTTTAATTTCGGCCATGCAGATCCGCCGATCCGAATGGAACGAGTCTGGCTCAACGACGTCGAGGCCTATGGCGGCATTGCGGCGGTCGACGCCTATATCGGCGCGACCCAGCAGTCGACGACGCAGGGCGACCGTTACGGCGGCGCACACGTGATCGAAGACCTCATATCCGGCAGATCGATCGAACTCAGGGCGATCTCGCGGGGCACCGACTGCTACCCGCGGCGGACGGTCACCACGAATCTGCTGCTCGAAGACTTCAACGACGCCACGATGCTGAACCCGAGAAATGCGTACCAGTGCTACAATGCGGCGACCAATTCCACCGACCGCATCCTCCACACCTATATGGGCACCCTCCTCCCGAACTGCGGGAACGTCTCGTACTCGGGCGCCGGGGTCTTATCTCCGCTCGCAAACGACCCGACCTACCGCGTGATAGGAAGCGGCGTTCCCATCTTCCTCGGCGGGGCCCAGGGCATGATCGTCGGGGAAGGGACGCAGTCGTCGCCAGCCACCGGGTTCGCCACCCTGATGACGACCGGTGACCTCACGCGCATGAGCCCGGACTATATCAGGGCCGCGACCTTCCAGGGGTACGGCGTGACGATGTATGTCGGCCTCGGCGTTCCGCTGCCGGTGACCGACCTTACGGTCGTGCGGAGCACGGCGGTGCGCGACGAGGACCTGACGACCGGGATCGTCGACTACGGCGTGCCCTACCGCGACCGCCCAACGCTCCGCCGGATCAGTTATGCCGAACTGAAAAGCGGCAGGATCGAACTCGACGGCGAGGAGGTGAAGACGTCTTCGCTTTCGAGTTACCGGAAGGCGCGGGAGGTCGCCGAAACCCTGAAGAACTGGGTGGAAATGGGATCGATCGATCTCGCCCTGCCGACCCGCCGCGTGGACCGGACCAGGCGGACGCACCCGATGCGCGAGACGAACCTCGTGCCGCGGGTGCGGGAGGTGATGGAGACGAAGGTCGTCTGCATCACCGAGGACGAACCGATCACCGAAGCGGCCCTGAAACTGCTCAGGGGCGAGACAAACCACCTGCCGGTGCTCAACGGCGACCACCGTCTGGTCGGGATCGTGACCACCTACGACGTCACCAAGGCGGTGGCCCGGCCTGACGACCGGGTCGCCGTGCGCGATGTCATGACCAGGAAGGTCGTGCGGACGACTCCGGAGGAGGCGGTGGATATCGCCGCCCAGAAACTGGACCGCAACAATATCAGCGCCCTTCCGGTGGTCGACCCGCAGAACCGCGTCATCGGGATGCTCACGGCCCTCAATCTCGGCAAACTCCTTGGCGGGAGGTGGAAGGCATGAAACTGATGGTCTCGTTCTCGCGCAAAAAAGTCAGCGAACCGATCATCGCGCGGGCGGTGATGGACACCGGGGTGCTGATCAATGTCGAGCGGGCGCGGATCGAACCGACCGAGGGGGACGTCCTGATCGACGTCCCTGACGAGAGCGCACGCACCGTCTGCATGAAGATGCGGGAACTCGGGGCGACGGTCAGCGTGCTCAGGGACGCCATCATCCGCGACGAGGACGAGTGCGTGGACTGCGGGGCCTGCATCTCGGTCTGCCCGCAGGAAGCCTTCTCGTTCGACAGCGACTGGAAACTCAGCCTGGATCAGCCGCGCTGCGTTCTCTGCGGCAGGTGCATTCAGGCCTGTCCGCACGGGGCGCTCTCCCTCCAGAAATAATCCTCTCTTTTCGCCGGGGGGAGGAGGTATGGTGACGACGGTCGTCTCAGAACACATTCCTCAGTTATGATCCGCGAACACTTCGAGTACAAACAGACGATCACGACGATCCTTGCCGACGATCAGGCCCATATCGAGGCGGCGAAGGCGGGCATGCTCGCCGCCCGCGGGGATCTCGAAGCCTTTCTCCTCTCAGACCCCTACTTCGGGGTCACGTTCGATCCCTGCGACCCGCCGGCGGAGAGCCGTACGGTGCGGAGGATGGGGGCAGCGTCCCGTCTGGCCGGAGTCGGGCCGATGGCCGCCGTTGCCGGGACCATCGCATGGGCCGGAGCCGGGGCGATGCAGGATGCCGGCGCAACGTTCGGGATCGTGGATAACGGCGGGGACATCGCCCTTTTTTCGGACAGGGAAGTGCGGGTCGGCATCCATGCCGGCGCCTCTCCGTTCTCGGACAGGCTCGCCTTTCTCGTCCCGCCGCAGGAAGAGATCCTGGGCATCTGCACCTCGTCGGCGACGGTCGGCCCCTCCATCTCGTTCGGGGTTGCGGACGCGGTCTGCGTCTGCTCCCGCAACGTCGCGCTCGCCGACGCATGGGCGACCTCCCTCTGCAACACCATCCGGCCGGGCGACGATGAGCCTTTCGCCGCCCTCGAGGGCACCGGCGTTCTCGGGGCGCTCGCGATCATCGGCGAGACGTTCCTGACCTGGGGCGCCCTCCCTGAGATCGCCGGGGCGACCATCGATTCCTCCCTCATCACGCGCGGCGGGTATTGATCATGCCAGCTCTTCGAGGACGTAGGTTTCCGCCGTTTTTCTGGCATTTTTCCCGGAAAACCGTCTGTACTCCTGCTCCCCGTCGGTGACGGCGATCTCGGCCCCCGCCTTCCCGCAGAGGAATACGAGGTCGAAGAGATCGACCTCGGTCAAAAGCACACCCCGCAGGGTTTCAGACGCAGGCGCGAGCATGAGCCGTTCTGTCGGAAGTTCTCCTGGATTTTCCCTGAAATAATAATAGTAGGCCTGATAGGCGTTGAGAAGATCCGATCTGAGGAGATCCTCTCTCACCTCCGGGGAGAGGCCGTCAAGGAGGCGGGCGAGGCGCACCTCGTCTTCATCGGCCCTCTCAAGCAGATCGTCCGCGATCGCCGCAAGTTGCTCGTACTCGGTCATCGAGAAATGGTGCTCTCTCCCGGTACAAAAGTATATTGTGGCATCAGGCACACATCTGGGTGTGAAAACCGAAGAATTCGACTGGATGGTCTACCACGCAATCGCCTTGAACAGGGCCGCAACCCTCCCCGCCCTGATCGACGATATGGGCGGCGATGCGGCGGCAGTCGAAGCTTCCGTTCAAAGGCTCGCCTCCTATCTTCTCATCGAACAGAGAGGGGACGCACTCCGCGCCCTCTCGATCGAGGAGTCGATTCTCAGGTGCCGGTTCAGGCACGGCTCCGGGACTCCTCTGGAGATCGAAAACGGCGTTATAAAAATACCTGACTATGCGCGGAAGGGAGAGAACAAATGAGGAAAGTATGCATCCTCAGACTCGGCCACCGGCCAGAGCGCGACCGGCGGGTGACCACCCATGTCGGTCTCACCGCGCGGGCCCTGGGTGCGGACGGCATGTATCTGGCTGCGAACGACACCGGCATCGTCGCATCCATCGGCGACGTCGTGGAACGCTGGGGCGGAGATTTTTTTGTTGAAAACGACGTGAAATGGAAGAAGTGCATCAGAGAATGGAAAGAGCGCGGCGGGCTCGTCGCCCACCTCACCATGTACGGGCTTGAGGTCGGTGAGGTCGTCGCCAGGGTGCGGGAGCGCCCCGAAGACCTGCTCATCATTGTCGGCGCCGAAAAAGTCCCGGGCGACGTTTACGGCATGGTCGACTACAATGTTTCGGTCACAAACCAGCCCCACTCCGAGATCTCGAGCCTCGCCGTCTTCCTCGACCGCCTGTTCATGGGCAGGGAGATCGGACAGGATTTCCCTGATGCGAAGATCCGCGTCGAGCCCTGCAGGGTCGGGAAGCGGGTGATCGAGCTGTGAAGGGCCGGGTGCTGGTCGCAGGTTTTGCAACGAGACATGTGGTCGGTTCGGCAAAAAAGGCCGGATACGAAGTTTATGCCGTCGATCATTTCTGCGACCGGGATCTCTGCCGGGACGCAAGCGAACACCGTCGTTTCGACGAACTCGACGAACTTCCCGATCTCATCGCGGAGATCTGCGCCGGCCGCAGCTTTGACTGGTTTGTCGCCACGTCCGGGGCCGAGGGCGTGACCGTGCCTATCCGCAGAGCCGGAACGTCCTCCGAGATCTCGGCCAGGTTTCTGGATAAGTTCGAGATCCAGCGGTTCTTCGAAGACCATGCGATCCCCGCGCCCGCATGCAGGGCCGGGGCATATCCTGCAATGATCAAGCCGCGTCACGGCGCGGGCGGCTGGCGGAATCGGGTGGCGTACTCGGAGGACGATCTGCGGGAATGGGAGAACGAATGGCCGGATGTCCCCTATCTCATGCAGGAACTTGTCGCCGGCACGCCTGCAAGCGTCTCCTGCATTGCAGACGGGCACCGGGCTGTGGCCGTCGCCGTCAACGAACAGATCCTCAGGGGTGGGAAAGGAAACCGGGCGTACGGTTTTTCCGGCTCGATCACACCGTTTGAACATCCCATGGCGGCATGCATGGCCGGGATCGCCGAGCGTGCGGTGGCCCTCAGCGGCTGTGTCGGTTCGGTCGGCGTGGACTTTGTTGTCGGCGACGATCTGCGGGCGATCGAGATCAACCCGCGTTTTCAGGGCACCCTCGACACGGTGGAGGCTGCGACCGGGCAGAACATATTCGGCCTGCATGTCGACGCCTGCAACGGGGTGCTTCCTGCCTCCAGGCCGGGGGCCGGGCAGGTGTGCGCACGGGCGATCCTCTTTGCCGACCGCGACCTCACCGTGCATGCAGACCTTGCCGGGCTCTCGGACATCTGCGCCGATATGCCCTGGCCCGGAACCGAGATCGAAGAAGGAAACGCCGTGGTCAGTGTCTATGGGCGGGGCCAGGACCGCACCGCCGCATGCGCCGTGCTGGATAGAAATATAACACGCGTCCGTACATATATTTCGTGATGGTTGGCAAAGACGAGATGCTGGCAGACCCGGCGATCAGGGCCTATCTTCTCCGTCTGATCGGGAACGAAGGGATTGATCTCCTGGAACGGTTCCCTTCCGAGGGGGAGTTTTCCGATGAGGAACTTGCGGAAAAAACCGGCATCAACCTCAATTCTGTCCGGCATACATTGTATACCCTGTACGAGAGGAGGCTTGCCGAATACCGCCGCATCAAAGATCCCGACACCGGGTGGCTTACCTATCTCTGGATGCTGAGGACCGATCAGATCTATCCGGTGCTGAAGGAGGAACTCGAGCATGTCCTCGAACTCCTTTCGAAGAGGGAGAAATATGAGGAGGAGAACGATTTCTTCATCTGCGACGAGTGCGGCATCTTCACGTTCAATGACGTGGTCGTCACCGATTTCGCCTGCCCCCGGTGCGGGAAGCCCCTGAAGCATTTCGATAACGAGATGCTTCTCGGCGCACTCAAGCGGAGGATCGAGGCGATACAGACGTCGGTCGGGCATGTATGAACGCGCCCTCGAAAACGCAGGCTGCGATCCCGGGGTGATCGCCCATTGCCGGGCCGTGACCGGGATGGCCCGGGAGTATGCGCGTTCAACGGTCGTCGACCGGCAGCTGCTCGAGGTCGGGGCAATGCTCCATGACCTCGGGCGCTCGAAAACGCATGGACCCGGTCATGCCGGGGCAGGGGCCGAACTGGCAACGGCGATGGGGTGCCCCGACGGGGTGGTCCGCATCGTCGGCCGGCACCTCGGCGCCGGCCTGACCCTTGAAGAGTCCGCTCTTCTGGGTCTTCTTCCCGGCGACGCCATGCCTGTATGCCTCGAAGAACGGATTGTCGCCCACGCCGACAACCTCGTAAAAGGAACCAGAGAAATTTCTGCAGAGGAGCGGTGGGACCGGTCGATTGCTCTTGGAAAAAAATATCTGGTGCGGGCGTTCAGGCTCGGTCTCGATCTCGAACCTCTCCGCCACCTCAGATGATCAACTGTTTTACCTGGGGAAGAGCCCGCAGTTCTTCGAGCACGCCGACGGGGAGGGGCTCGTCCAGGATGATCACCAGTCTGGGTTCCTCCGCGAAGTAGGGATCGGTGACGAAGATCTGTCTGATGGCAAGATCGTGCCTGGAGAGCACCCTGACCGCCGCTCCGACGATCCCTTTCTGCTGGGCATCGTTCGGGACGATGGTGATGACGGTGAGGTTGAGGTACCCGGCCACCTCAGAGAGGTCGGGGGTGGCCCGCATGCGTGCAAAAATGTCGCTCGTATCCCCCATAGAAATGATTCTTCGTGCCGTGGCGTCCACCACTCTGCGGTCGATGTCGAGGGCGCGGGCAATATGGGTGGCCGGTATTTCGATGCCGTTGCAGGTGATTTTGCCCTCGGGGGAAACGCTGAAGCCGTTTTCGAGGAGAAAACGCACGACTCTGGTCTGAGCAGGCGAATCGGTGAACTCCTGCATGAGTGTTGCCCACATGTCAACCAGAAGGTACATCTGTGGTGCATATTAATACTGGGGTCATGCCCCTGTGCGCTCACGCCTCTGAAATCTGCTCGTATCGTGGGTTTTAATCTCTCTGACCGGGGGTAGGGGGGCGAGTGGAGCCCGGATTGACGATAGATTATTTAACCCGTATATCATTGTATATAGGGTAACAGGCGAGGGTTTCCGAGCTAGGTCAAAGGAGCCAGGTTGAGGGCCTGGTCACGAAGGTGTTCGAGTGTTCGAATCACTCCCCTCGCACTCAGATTTCCGACGCATCATATGGCCTATCATTTCTCAGACAGCATTTTGCCGGGGGAACGGGATGAAGATAGCGATTGCCGGGGCAGGGGCGGCCGGGAGTTATTGCGCCCGACGCCTGCTTGCCGGGGGGTACGATATCGATCTCTATGATCTGCCGCATAAAAACGTCTGCGGCATCGCCCCGTGCGCGTGGATGACGACCGCCGATATCGCACCGCTCCTTGCCGGGGTCGGACTCGATTATCAGGATTATGTCCTCAGGTCCTTCTCCACGGTACGGTTCGAGGACTGCGATCTGCCGGCGGTGCTGATGACGATCGATAAACCCCGTCTTCTCAGCGATCTCAGACGCGGCATGGCGGTGCTCGACGGGTCACCCGATCTGTCGCGCTACGACCGTGTCATCGATGCCACCGGGACGGCCCGGGCCTTCCTGCCGCCGATAGCGGACGACCACCTCTGCCGGTGCGTGCAGGTACGCATGCCGGTCTTGCCGTCTCTGCCCCCTGTCCCGTCGGTCAGGTATGTGACCGGGGGTTACGCCTGGTCTTTCCCTCTTGAGGGCGGTCTCCGCCATGTCGGCTGCCTGAGCCACCTGACCGACCCGGCCGACCTTTTGAAGGGGTGCGGGTTCCTTGAGGACGCCGCCGGTCCGGTCATCTGCGGGTGCCGGAGCCTCCTGCGGGTCACGGCGCCCTCCGGCGCCCTGCCCTGTGTCTCCTCCGACAGAAAGATATGGGGGATTGGCGAGGCGATCGGATGTGTGTATCCCATCGTCGGCGACGGGATCGTCCCGGCGTTCGAGAGTGTGCGCCTTCTCCTCGATCACCTGGAGGACCCTGAAGCCTACACCGCGGCGGTCCCGGCGGCCTTCCCTCAGATGGAGGCGGAGCGCGATCTTCTGCTCACCCTGAAGGCCGGAAAGATACCTGGGTCCGGGCAACTGCTCAGAATGAGAGACCAGACCCGGCTCGGGATCAGGATCGGGGTCGCTGAGGTCGCCCGGGTGCTCGCCGGGGTGCTCGCTCGCACACAGGAGCACGGCTACACAAAGGACCGGGCAGGCCACGGGCCGGTCCATTAGGTCGGATCCGGCCCTCGTATTTTTCTGTCTGCAGCACAGGGGCGATGCGGTCGCTGCAAGGCCTGCTCGTCATCGAGTGCCACACATACAGGTGTGCCCTCACGGGAGGACAGCAAAGAAGAACACCGATGGCATGGATCTCTACCCCTCAGAGGTCCCTGATCTCGAGGTGGGTTTCCTCGACAGCGTTCAGCTTCAGTGCGACGGCGCGGTACAGATTGACATTGCGCACACACTCCCTGAACTCTCCGTTGTACCAGTCATTGATCGAATCCTGATACATCATCATTTTTATCTTCATTGCCAATTTCCGGTTGGATCCCGGGGATTATATCCTTTCTGATATTTTTTTATATATCAACGATGTTTTTTGTTAAAATACTCGTGATATCAGGGAAAAATCGTGTTTTACGTCTTTGTGAGGCCTATGCGCGATCGCACGTTATTTGAGATGGATTTGAGGATCTGCCCTTTCCGGGATCTGATCTCATCCTGTGCTCTTTCAGGCCGCCGGAGACCCGGGAGTAGGCAGAGATCGGGACTCCAGTATGACGTCAGCCGGCGCAGATCGTCGAGGATCTGAATAAATACGAGGATTTAAAAAATATTTCTGGGAACCGGTTGCCGACAGTGCCGTCTATCTCAGAATCGAGTGAAATAGCGATCTGGGCCAGGGCGATGCCGGGTCACGGAGGTTTGACAGTGCCGTCTTCACAAATCCCAGATGAAGATCAGTACTCCAGCGGTTCGAACTGGTGCTTTCCCACCTTCCCGTAATGTTCGGTGATCTTCGGGTCCAGTCCGCAGACCGGGCAGGTGTAGTCCTCGGCCAGGTCGTCGAATTTTGTTCCGGGCGCTATGCCGCGATGTGGCTCTCCCCGCTTTTCATCGTACACGTAGCTGCAGATCTTGCAGATATACCGTGTCGGCTCCCATACCTCGAACCCCCAGGTACCGATCGGCCCCTTTCCTGTGGCGCCGCAGACCGGGCAGATATAATCGTCTGGCAGATCCTCAAACGCCGTTCCGGCCGGTATGCCGCGGTGCGGCTCGCCACGCAGGGGCGAGTAGATATACCCGCAGTACTTGCAGATGTATCGCTTTACTTTCTGCATAGATCCGTCTCCAGAAGAGGATACATCCCGCGAACTATATAATGCTGTCCTGGTGTCCCGTGCTCCCGGTGCACCGCGGTGGGACGGCGACCGCCAGTTCATCTCCCCGCACCTCATCGCCGCCTTCAGGGGGCGTCATTGTGCCATCCTCTTAATGGATAGATCGCAACTCCGGAGCGATAGCGTTGTTGTCCAGGGTTGGAACGTCGATGAACGTGAAAAAACCGGGCCTTTTTTACGGTATTGAGATATACTCTCCAGACATGAGCAGATCTCCTATGTTCTGGTGCTCGGTCTGGGCGGGTTTTGCCCTTCTGATCCTCGGCATTCCGGCAGTTTCCGCAACGACGATCGGGGCCGTGCTCGGTGACGACGTCCCGCTCTCCGGGACGTCGACCGGAGGAGGGGACGTATATCTCTTCCTCACCGGGCCGAACCTTGCCTCCGGAGGTGTCGGCCTTGACCGCCTCTCGCCGGTCGTGACCGGGTCAACATCATCCTTTACTGTGGTCTCCGCCGATAAAGACAACAAATGGCATTATCGCTGGAACACCGCCGGCCTCTCTCTCGACCCCGGGGTATACACGCTGTATGCCTCTGACACACCGGCGGCGAAGGGCGATCTCGACGCACGCAATGCCGTGTACGGTACCGTCGGGATCAGTCTTCACAGCCCCGGACTCACCCTCGACACCGGTGGAACACTGGTGATCAGGGCGTCGGTGGACGATGCTCAGGTAGTCATAAACGGGGAAGACGTCGGCAAAACCCCCCTGAACCTGAGCGGGGTCGGGTCGGGTGAATATACGGTCAGCGTCAACGCCAGCGGCTATGAACGCTGGTCGGGCACGGCGATGGTGAAAAACAACGAGAAGACAGAGATCGACGCGGTCCTCATACCGCTGGCGACGACGGAGGAGACGCCGCCGTCCACCATCCCGACGACCACGCCGACGGCGGCCCCCCTTCTCCCCGGTGCGTTTTGCGCCCTCGTCCTCCTCGCCCTCAGAAAGAGATGAGGATCAATTCTCATATTTTCCTTTGACGCCCGCCCATCCTGTATACCCGCAGTAGATGCACCCGACACCGCCGCACCTGTCGCAGAGACGGGCAGGCTTTCTGACCGACACCCGCCCTTTCTTATCGCAATATGTGCATCCGGCGCCATCACAATGCCTGCAGACGGCCTCCTCATAGATTTCTCGGTCCATGTTTTTCTTTTTCGTCAGCAAATGTATGAACCCTTCGAAGAGCGAGAAACGCAGGACTATATCATATCGCATACTACCGGCACATATGCACGAATACGGACGCCAGGCCATTCACCTGATCTTCGGCACCGCCCTTGCGGCTGTCCTCCTCATACCCGCTCCCGGGATGGCGTCGGTGATCTATGCGGCCGGTCTCCTCGGCGGCCTCATGTGCCTTGAAGCGCACCTGAAAGGCCGGTACGTCCCGATCATCGCCGAGCTGGTCGATACCTTTGAGAGAGACGACGCCTTCCCTGGAAAAGGTTCGTTTTATTTTGTCGCCAGTGCACTCTTCTGCTCGATTATTTTCAGACCGGACGTGGCTTTTGTCGCCGTCCTCTCTCTTGCCGTCCTGGACGCTGTCGCCACCACGGCAGGCATCCGCTCTGGCAGGCATCGGATTGTAAACGGCAGGACACTGGAGGGTTCGTTCGCCGGGTTTACCGTCCTGTGCGCGACACTCCTGATATTCATGGAGCCGGCATCCGCCCTTGCGGCCTCTGCTGTCGCCGCAGTTTCCGAACTCATTTCACCGATAGACGACAATCTCGTCATCCCTCTGGCCGTCGCCGCCGCCCTCACCCTCCTCCCGATTGCCTGAATCCCGCGCACCTGACTCATGCTCCTCCTCAGGTTGTCACGCACACCCATGGTGAGGGAAGCATGGTTGATCATTCGCAGGATTGGACCCCCCATACGGATGCAGATATGTTAATGCCGTTTCTCTCCAGAGAAGATCGGGACGGTACGCTGAAGATGGCAGGACAGCAGAAAGAACATGAAGGGGAAGAGATCAGATGAACCGGGATCTTCTCGCCCTTTCGGCACGGTTGCAGGGCCTCTTCTCCACCCATACCTCCCCGCGGCGTTTCCGGGAGATCGACTTCCTGCGGGGCGTCGCCATCGTCATGATGATTCTCTACCACGTTCTCTTCGATCTCACCTTTTTCGGGGTTGCAGCGATCGATGTATCTGGGGGGTTCTGGCGCGTTTTTGCCCTTGCCACCGCCTCCATGTTCATTGCCCTCGCCGGTCTGTCCCTGCCGATCAGTTATGCCAGACGAAAGGATCGGGAAACCGGTCGGGCCCTCTGGCTGGATTATGCGCGACGAGGCGGAAAAATCTTCGGTTTTGGGCTGCTTGCCACACTTGCGACCTGGATCTTCATCGGCGACGGTTTCATCGTTTTCGGGATCCTCCATCTCCTCGGGACTGCGATCATACTCGCTCCCCTATTCCTGCGGTTCGGGAGATGGAACCTCGTCGTGGGGGCGGGGATTGTACTTGCAGCCCTCCCTCTCAACCGGATTGTCGGGCCGTACTGGCTCGTGCCTCTCGGCATCCACCCGGCCGTCTTTTACAGTGTCGACTATGTGCCGTTGATCCCCTGGCTCGGTGTTGCGCTGATCGGGATGGGTGTCGGATTCCTGCTCTACCCCGACGGCAAAAGACGTTTTGTCCTGCCTGCGCTAAATCCGGCCGGGTCGGAGTTCGTCTGTGCAATGGGCCGGAACTCGCTCCTGATCTATCTCGTCCATCAACCGGTGATCGTCGCCCTGCTCCTCGCCTGGATGGCGCTGATGCCCTAAAATAGGTCTATTCCTTCAACACGACAACGGTCACGTCATCGTCGGACCGGGCGATGGCACCCTGCAGCAGTTTCCGGGCGATCTCTTCACTGTCTCTGCCAGTCCCTGAAGAGAGGATCTCCCCGGCCACTTCGTCTGAAAGGCCGTCACTGCAGAGGACCAGGATGTCTCCAGGTCGAAGTTCCTGTTCGTAACGGTCGACCCGGACATTGATGCCGAGCGCATGGATGATCACACTCCTGAGGGGATGTTTTTGTGCCATTAACGCGTCGATCGATCCCAGTTCGACCAGCACCTCTACCAGCGTGTGCTCCCGTGTCCTGAATGCCGTGCCGTTCCCCATGATAAATGCCCTGCTGTCACCGCAGTTCGCGATCACCGCCTCGTGGTTCGTGATGACGGCGGCAACAAGAGTCGTTCCCATCCGCCCGTTTCTCTCCGCAGCCTTTCTAATCCGCAGATCCGCTTCGGCAAAGGCGGCCGCCAGCAGTTCTGTGATTGCTTTGCTGTTCATCCCCCTCCGGTATGTCCCGGTGAAGGCGGCAATGACACTCTCGATCGCGATCTGCGCAGCCAGGTCGCCATGTGCTTCCCCACCCACGCCGTCGGCGACGGCGAGAAGGCATGCGTCGGCGATCTCGACCATGGCATATGCATCTTCGTTTCTGTCTTTCTGGCCGGCATGCGTCATGCCGCAGACATCATAACCGGGCAATCTCACCCCGCCATTTTCTTTATGCGGATGATGACGTGTTTTCGCAGGGCCGGTGTGCATATCCAAGGACCGACGCCAGTGCAGAGAGGATCGCATCGTCGGACTCTTCCTCGTCACCCGAAGAGGACGCCGGTTGTGACAGTACATATGCTTCATGAAGAGTGCGCACCTCTTCGAAAAATGCAGTTCGAGACTGTTTCAGTTCTTCTTTCATGTTTTGCATGTTGAATCCCTCTTTTTCTGATAATCTTACGTCTTTGTGGGGAATCCCGATTCAAACTATCTGGATGTACGGCCGGTCCTGCTTCCCTCCGCTTGTTTGTAGATACCGTTTCAGATTCCCGGACAAAAAATGGATCTGAGAGAATATATATTTCCATAATGCCTTCGCTATATTGATTAAACACTACGGGAAAAGGATTGAACCATTCTGTTCCATTCATGGATAAAGAGGTTCTGAAGGAATGAGATGTGCGATTTTCCACAGATGTGTTGGTGTGGCGCACTGTTTCCCTGCGGTCCGGATGTTGTGGAGCCTTTATGCACCGGGCAAGCAGAACCGGCATCCGGAATCACCGGGAGATCCCTCCGGGTGAGGGCATGGTACTTTAACTTGTGGGGGTGAAGGGGGCGGAGCGGGACGTCCCGGGTTTTCAGATAGATATATTTTCTTGGGTATCATCATATGACATACCCAACATGAAGTATAACCTCGATAGGTCTGCGCATTCGGTCTTTGCTCTCTACTATCATCTGGTGATAGTGGTGAAGTATCGCCGGAAAGCGTTATATTCCGACGATATTCGGGAGCGATTGAAAGATATTGTGTGGACCCTATCGGACAAATTGGATATAAGAGGTTGTTGCTCAGGAACCTGCGGAAGATCACTATCACCTTCTGTTCAAAGCAACCCCAAAAACCAATCTCGTCAATGCTGTCAACGTGATCAAGGGAGTATCAGCACGAAGACTACGGCAGGAGTTCCCTGCAACAAAGAATTTGCTATGTGGAGATTCTTTCTGGTCTCCGTCATATTTCCTTGCAACATCGGGACAGGTAAGTCTTGACGCTCCGAAAGAGTACGTTGATTCTCACCTGGAGAAGTGAATGATCGTTTCCTCCAAGTATCGAGCATATCCAGACGCAAGCACAGAGACGCAACTGAACGCCGCACTCGATGCCTGTAGGTGGCTCTACAACATACTTCTCGAAGGGGAGACCGTCTATCGGGACAAAGGATATTTCGGCGTGAAGCCTCGGGCATCCATGGACAGGACCATGCACAGAGCGATCCGCGGCCATCCTCTTTCCGTCAGGGAGAAACGCAGGAACAAAGCAATCAGCAGGGTGAGATCACTGGTGGAACGACCGTTCGCCGTAATCAAAACGGTGCTCAACGCCAGCCAGGTAGTGTTTCAGATCTGGTATGAATAACAGCCCTGGACATTTTAGTTGGTGGTCCAGAGCATCCGCTCCCGTCGGTGTTTTCTCCTGGGTACTGTCCCCCCTATTCTGTTCCTGCTGTTTTCTCTACGACGTATCCGGCACTCACCAGAATCTCTATCATCTGATGCACATCATACTGCTGACCCGGGACTGACGTGTTCAGTAGGCTTCCCCTCTTCCTCAAAGAACTCCTGGTGCGTGAGCAGATGATGGATGATCGTCAGGAGTTTTCTAGCAAGGGCGACAATTGCGATCTTGTATCCTTTCTTTAGACATTGGGGGGCTCTGGATATTTTTTTACTAAGGAGGATTTCGATTAACCTCCGATCACAGGGGCACTCCTTATAACCTAAATTTGCCACTTTGTTTTCCCTCACCCACTGAGATCATCCGATATCGTGATCTCAATCCTTCGAAATTTCGTTGGGAGAGAGACTTTTCCAGCTGGCTTTTTACCCCCACCCCGATCGCGAAATCTCCCAATTATGCCGTAGAATCATCGTGTTAATGGCATCAAAATTGGAGTGAAT
>JASGMW010000083.1 GCA_030156225.1 Methanofollis sp. | reverse complement strand
CAGCTGCTCCTTCTGCAGTTTTCTGGAGAAATAGAGATAATTGACACTGTTTGGCTTCTCAATCTTAATCCCGCAGATCCCGGATTCCGCATCGATGACCTGAGGATTAGAGGTTTCAAATGCAGCGATAATCCTGTCATCGCTCTCAGTGAGTTTCTTTCCGGTAATGTACTGCAGATGATCTGCCCGGATCATATGGGTATTGACGACACTGTTCGCTCCTTTATCGAGGATCACGAGAGAACCCTCTCTGAGCCTGTCTCAAGAAGCGCACGATTTTTTGCATGAATCTGTCACGAATGCGTCTCGATTCATTGAATCGCTCGTCATGAGTGCTCAATCACGAATAGAGCCCGTGTTGTTCACGTTTTATCAAAAACAGGATGGGCCCGGAGGGATTCGAACCCACGGCCGCCCGGTTATGAGCCGGGCGCTCCACCACTAAGCTACGGGCCCGGAAGATGCATATACACATTGCATCTCTTCATAAATACGTTTGGTGGCCCCGTCGCCGTTCCGACGAACCGGACGCCGGCATTCCCGCCCGTCTCGAACCCTCCTCCCATCCCGAGCAGCCGGGCAACGTAAACATAGATATACAATATGTAATGTACTCATTACATTGTGAGATCATGAAACCCAACACCTACTGGATCGTCCTCCTCCTGACCGCCGTTGCGGTCGGGATCGTCGTCGGCATGGCGATCTTCTCGGGCAACGTCGGCCTGGCGATCGCCGCGATGGCCGCCGGCGTCGCGTTCACCTTCATCGGACGGCGTTTTCTCGACAGAGTCGTCGAGGACGAACGTTCGGTACAGATCAGCGGGCAGGCATCGATGCGCACGCTGGAGATCGCGATCGTCGCCGGCCTCGTCCTCGCCACCGCCCTCCTTGCAACGGCCGGATCCGGTCCGGGATTGATGTCGAATCAGTACGCCAACGGGACGGTCGACCTCTCGTTCTTCCAGACGAACAGCGACGGCGGGATCGCGGTCCTCGACTCGCACCGGGTCAACCTCTCAGGGAAACAGACGCTCGACGATTTCTTCGCATTCCACCGGTTCATCTCCGGGGGGGAAGAGCCGGCCGCGTACGCCGGCCTCATCGGCTATGAAACGATGTGGGCGGTATTCCTGATGATCGGCCTGTACGGTGCACTGTATCTCTATTATTCCAGAAAATACGGGTCGTGAACCGCGATGAAAAACCGCATCAAAGTCTACCGGGCGATGCACGACCTCACCCAGGAAGTTCTCGCCGAACGGCTCGGCGTCACCAGGCAGACGATCATCGCCATCGAGCGGGGGAAGTACAATCCCTCCCTCGAACTGGCATTTAAAATGGCGCGGATCTTCGGGGTGACGATCGAAGACCTCTTCGAGTACGAGGACCGGGAACCCGGGACCGGCATAGATATACCCTTTCCGGCAAAACAGGCTCCGCAATGATCAGGAACGCCGCCCGCGACGATCCGACGGGGATCGCCCGCGTCCACACCACTGCGATCAGGGGATCGTGCACCCCCTTCTACCCGGACGAGGAGTCGCGGCCCGGACCGCACCTCTCGTCCCTGCGATCTCTGCCTCCGCACTCGAAGACGAAACCGTCGTCGCCGCCGTTGAAGGTGAGATCGTCGGTTTCGGGATCCCGGACCCCGCCTGCGGCAGGCAGGAAACCGGGTCCGCCTGGCCCGACTGGGATCGATCGCACGGCAGAACGGCGTCGACCTCCTGACCGTCAGATCCACTCTCAACGCCGTTCCCTTCTCTCGGAAACACGGGATACGGGGGCGATCCGCCCCACGCACTACACGCTCCGGAGCGGCGTCGACCTCGCGTGCGTCAAAATGCAAAAACGGCTCGTCCCACCGGAACAACACCGCTCGCCCGGATAAGCGGCGGCGTGTCGAAGAGCCGGAAAAATTCATCCTTCCGGGGATCATATCTCCCTGCAATGCGCCGGAGGAGAGAAGAGTGAAGATCGCAATCGCACAGTGCAACCCGACCGTCGGCGACACGGACGGCAACGTCCGCATACTGGAACAAACGCTCGCCGCCTGCGCAGCACAATCCCCTGACCTGGCGATCTTCCCCGAACTCTTCCTCACCGGCTACCCGCCCCGCGACCTGCTGGAGCGGGACTGGTTTCTCAGACGGGCAGACCGCTCCCTGGAACAGGTCGTCGAGATCTCGGAACGCTATCCGCAGACCGGGATCGTTCTCGGCGCACCTCTGGCAACAGAGACGGACTGGGGCAAGGGGCTGTACAACGCGGCGCTCCTGATCGAAAACGGGCGTCTCGTCTTCTCCCAGGCAAAATCCCTTCTCCCCACCTACGATGTCTTCGACGAGGGGCGATATTTCGATCCTGCCCCCGCAGTGGACGTGGTGGCCTTCAAAGATCACGTGCTCGGGATCTCGATCTGCGAGGACGCATGGAACGACCCCGAACTCTGGCCGCGACGGTTCTATCCGTTCGACCCGCAGCGGGCGCTTGCGGCGAAAGGGGCGACGGTGCTGATCAACATTTCCGCATCCCCGTTCCATATCGGAAAAGAGATCGCCAGGTCGAGAATATTTCAGAAACATGCCGAAAAACATCGCATCCCCTTCGTCTGCGTGAACCAGGTCGGCGGAAACGACGAACTGATCTTCGACGGGAGGAGCATGTGTTTCGACGGCGTCGGAAACCTCGTCGCCGTCCTCCCGCCCTTTGCAGAGGCGCTGCTGACGGTCGAGATCGACCGGGCCCCGGGCCCCTCTCCTGTCGCCTACCGTCCTCAGGACGAGATCGAAAGCCTGCACAATGCGCTTGTGCTCGGCCTGCGCGATTACGTACGAAAATGCGGGTTTTCGTCCGTCGTGCTCGGTCTCTCCGGCGGGATCGACTCGGCGGTGGTCTGCTGTCTGGCCGCCAGAGCGATCGGCGCCGAAAACGTCCACGGGGTGGCGATGCCCGGCCCGTACTCCTCGGCCGGGAGCGTCAGGGACGCGGAAGCCCTTGCGCGCAACCTCGGTGTCAACTTCGCCGAGATCCCGATCACGCCGGTCTACCGGTCCTATAAAGAGACCCTCGCCGGCCGCCTCGCGTCTGAAGAGGGGATCGGGGTCACGCTGGAGAACATCCAGGCGAGGATCCGGGGCAACATCCTGATGGCGCTCTCGAACGAGTACGGGCACCTGGTCCTCTCCACCGGAAACAAGAGCGAGATCGCGGTGGGCTACTGCACGCTCTATGGGGATATGTCCGGCGGGCTCGCCGTCATTTCCGATGTATCGAAGACAATGATCTACCGGCTGGCCCGGCACATCAACCGATCGGCCCCCCTCATTCCTCCGGACACCCTGACCAAACCGCCTTCCGCCGAGCTGCGCCCCGATCAGCAGGACAGGGACACGCTGCCGTCCTATGAGATCCTCGATCCCATCCTGCAGCGATATGTCGACGAAAACGATTCGATCGAAGAGATCGTCGGGCTGGGCTACGATCCGGCGATCGTGAAATGGGTCGTGCGCACCGTGGATCGAAACGAGTACAAACGACGCCAGGCAGCGCCCGGCCTCAGGGTGACGCCGAAAGCCTTCGGATCGGGGAGAAGAATGCCGATCGCGGCGAAACTCTGCGGGTGAAGGTTCGCGTCGTCCGGCGGTGCGGCCGGATTTTTTCCTGTTCCACCGCAAAAAGGGAAATTTCCAGGCAAGCAGGAGTACGGGAACGGAAACGACCGCCAATGCGATGCCCGCAATATTTATTGGAATATGCGCAATTTTCCGGCAGCCACCTGACGCACGAAGAGATCCTGATCGGCGCGATCTGTATCGGCGTCTATTTCCTGGGAAAAGCCCACTGAACGCTTCTGTCGTTCTCCCGCCCTGAATGCCCCGGCCGAACGGGCCCTCTAAAGACCCATTTTTTTGAGCATCTTTTCGATCGCCCAGCGCCCGCGCCCGAAATCGGCGCCGAGCAGACGCACCGTCTCTTTTTTCGTCGCACCCCCGGCGGTCAGGCGGCGATAGCCATCGGCAAGCGCTTCGCTCTCCGCCGCACTCCAGCGCTTCCCCCGGTTCTGCGGGGGCTGGATTTGCGGCCGCCGCAGATCGGCGAGCAGTTCCCCGGCGACCGTCGCCCTCAACTCGGGAATCTTGCGGTCGAAGATCGGCCGGGAGATCTCGAAGCCCGTGACTCGCCGGTTGAGGCCGATCGCCGCCTTCGCCGTTGAGAACCCACCGAGGAAGAGGTCGCAGACGAGATCCCCCTCATTACTGCTGTACTGGATCATCTTGACGAGCAGATCCAGGGGGAGCTCGTTTTTGTTCTTGATCAGGCCGGGCTTGTAATCCCGGTGTATGGTCCAGACATCTTCCCGGTCCTGATAGTTCAGAGAACTCTTGTTTGCATCTTTTTCCATCAGCCCATAGCGCGATTCCAGATTGAACGTCCTTTTTCCGCCGGGTTTCTGATAATAGAGAACGTGGTAATGGGAGGAGACGTACTTTCTGCTCGTGTAAACGCCGAAATTATATTTCCAGATGATATGGTTGACTTCTTCGAGCGAGGTCTGCCGCAGGGCATGGAGAATGTGGTAGAGGTTGGTGTAGCCCGAGACGATGTAGATCGAGCCGCCGGGCCTGAGAATACGCCCGGCCTGCGCAATCCACCGCAGGCAGAACGCGCCGTATGCGGCGGAGGGCACCTCGACGTATCCGTCGACGACGAACGCCTCGTCCCGGTTGTAATGTTTGTGCAGCCCTTCGCCATCGATCCCGTACGGGGGATCGGTGACGATCAGGTCCACCGAGTCGTCCGGGATGTAGCGTTCTGCGCCCGGGATACAATCGCCGTTGTAAAACGTGTTCCCGTTGAGCGTGACGCATCTCATCGTTTTATCCGCCGTTTTCGATAAAAAGAAGTCATTCTCCTATGCGCCGATGATATGCACCATGCGTCTTCTCACTTCCATGAGATCGGATTTGTCGAGGGTAAACCTGTAGTCCGTGAAAAATTCACGATTTATCGTGTATATCTGTTCGCATTTGATCAGAGTATCATGAGACAATTGCCGATATTTCTCTGGAGTGATGGAATAATGCGAGTACAACCTCGGCCGGTCGTTTGCTTCGTCCCATAACGTCGGGCTTTTCGAGGTCATCGGCACACAGACGATCGTTTTATGATTCAGATTCGTGAGTTTCTTCTGGTTCATTATCACGGCAACAAAATGGGGATCTTTTAGGGTGTTTGCGGAGATGCCGGTATGGTCGGTGAGATCGAAAAAGTAGACCTCTCGTTCATTGAGATCAGGCCAGGGCATCAATTGCCCCCGCACATCGTCCTGAACTGAAGGTCGATCATGGCGGGAGGAACCGACTCCTCATAGTCCCCATCCGGATATTCCTCGATCCTGCGTGCATTTTCCACAGCACCGGTATAATTGATAAACGATTCCAACTCTTCATACTCATAGTCATCGAGTCGAAGGTTTGCTTTCGGAATGATAGTGCCGGTCTCGGATTCTTTCCATAGGCGGAATCTGTGAGTGAAATCACTGATCTCCAGCGTGCGATACTGCTTCAGCGTTTTTAAAATCGCGTCGAATAACCGGGTGTCGTCTTCCGAAAAGAGAGAACGGTCGTACTCTTTCAATGGGGTGTACTGGTAAATGATCCTTTCAGCATCGTACTCTTGTTTTTTCACGCTGAAATGAGCATTCGAATTATCGGTGTACGAAAAACCAATGTCGGGCACCGGTCCGTTCGGAAGACAGAGATATTCGTCTTCCAGAAGCGTGTCCCCGGTCTGGTTATATCGGAATAAGTCAACGAGGAAGACGAACTTCATCAACTTGGTTCTTCCGATTTTCGGATAGATCTCTATAGCATACATCAGGGCGTTAAGTTGTTTTTCAGTTTTCATATTCCGGCCACCTGCTCCATGTGCAAATATGATCCTTCTTCGTGCCCTGAATTCAGCGGATCAGTTTTCATATATCATCATTCCTGATACATTACCTTTATGATCAGGTCAGGCGGTTCCCCCGTGAACAGGCAACCAACCGCCAGGGAATATCGGGATACTGTTCTTTCAGGTGTTCGGAGATATTTTTCGTCGCCTTTCCGATGATCTCGATCGAACGGACAACGGCACGCTGGCGCACTGGATCTGCGAGCAACTCCTCAGGTCAACCCTCTGCCGACCCCACGGAGAAATACGATCTCCTCGAGGATGTGTCTGAGAAAGAGATCGTCACGCTTCACACCAGACGACCTCCCGCTCGACGCCCGGCCTGAGGTACCGGTCGAGTCCCTGTTCGGTGACGAGATCCACCCGGCGCCCGAAGAGGCCCTCAAGATACAGTGCGAGCTCCATGAAATTCCGGAACGTCGTCTCTCCCGGCGCGAACTCGACCAGCACATCGACATCGCTCTCCGGGCGGTCTTCGCCGCGGGCAATCGATCCGAAAATGCCGATCCGCGCCACGCCAAACCGCTCCCTGAGCTGCGGGAGCACTCCTTCGAGCCTGGAAACGAAGACACACTTCTCCTCTCGCTGCACCTCGGTTGCCATACGGGTTCCGAACGCCTCCCGAGCATACCCGGGGATGGGGAGATTGAAGATTGCCCCTGTCGGGACGATTGAAAATGATTCCACCCGGTTGTATCGCCAGAGTTCCAGAACCTATCAGGCACGCCAATTCCGCAGATGATCTCTGTATCCAGGCCGTTGATATGAGTACCAGGGTCACCCCCGAGCATCACAGGGCCGACGGTGGAACTTATGATCCCTGATCAGATCGTGACCGGAGACGACTACCTCAACGGATCCATAAAAACGGCAGTGAACCCTTCCCTACTTCGTCCCACCCACCTTACGGTGGCCTCATCCTTTTCGGGAAGGACTTACTCGCTACATACATCCTCGCAGTCAATATACATTTTTCTTCCGCTCCCCCTCTTCATCCAGGATTGATTCACCGGGCGATCATTGTAAGTATGATCAATGATTACAATCAGATCATGGCTGCCACAAAGCGCGTGCCCGTGTCCGAAGGCGTGTGGTCCGACCTCTCGACGCTGAAAGGCCCCGGTCAGACCTACGACGAACTCCTCGCCTCGATGATCGAGCAGGAAAAAAAGCGGCGCTTCATCGAAGACATGGACCGCATCGAAGAGGAAGGGGACTTCGTGGAGTTGGATGTTGGCGTACAGGGTGCTGATTGATCAGAAAGTCGGTGATTCCCTTCGCCGCCCCGGTGCCAAAAGCCAGCGAATCATCACGGACAAACTTTCCACTCTTGCAGAAGATCCCTATCCCGGTACCGGCACCGACAAAGAGCGCCTCTACGTGCAGGGACGCGACGACACCTACCGGCTTCACATCAGCCACACCTACACCGCATTTTACAGAATTCACGAACCTCAAAAAGAGGTGCTGATCCTCGCGGTGATGTCGACCGAACAGGCCCACAAAAAGTACGGATGGTTCTGATCCAAAGGCCGATTTTTCATGGGGTACCTCCAGATGCCTCAAGAACACATATCACCAATCATTTAACAAAAATGGAGGATTCAAACATTATTATATGATTCACTTAGGTGGGATAGTCTTTTAACAAGTTTACGCTCCAATTCCAATAATCCTCTTCCATTTTTCAAATGGGGTCTCCCCCTTGTTTTGAGTGATAGACACACCATTTTTCCCCAACGTGTGCGCGATTCCCACGTGTGAACTACCCCGCGCCTGTGTGGGCGTGGCTTCCTGCTTCATCCTCCCTCTCCTGAGGCAGGTCCACAGGCCCATTGGCGCGTTCCGCACCCGAGACC
>JASGMW010000007.1 GCA_030156225.1 Methanofollis sp. | reverse complement strand
TACAACCTGGAGATGCAGGGGTGCAGTCAGCCACCCAGACGAGAACTATCGACATGATAGAGTCTCAAGCCCCGTCCACACAGGCGCGGGGTCGTTGACGACGCGTACGGAGACATCATACGCTCTCGGTATGGGGTCGTCCGGGAGCACCCGGACGTCTCCTGCAGAAATGAGATCATTTTTATAGTGGGTGGACTATTCACATCTGGGTTCACGGATGAAAGTAGGGTACTGCAGTGCCGGGTGCTCGTCGGATCGCGCGTTCAATCCCATCGCATATTCTGAGGATGCTCAGGTATGGACGACTGCAAAAAACCTCTCCCGTCTGGCACGCACCCTGGAATTCAACCTGAAGGCAGGTCTCCACCTCCTCGTACTGGATGCCGGCCTCGTACCGTATGCCGCCCACCCCCTGAACACGCTGAAATGGACAGAGGAGTTCGCAGCCGATTTTGCTGCTCTCGGAGCATTCGTCAGAGAGATGGGAATGCGCATCGCGATACGGCCCGGCGTGCCGTTCTCGGGCCCGGGGTCCTATCCGGACTACTATGAATACGCGGCAACGGTGCTCGGCGCCATGGGCCTCGGAGAGGATGCACGGATACCGACACGGCCTGGAGACCCCGAGAAGTTCTACGAACAGTTCGACATCGCACCGCCGGAAGTCAGGAGACGCCTGGCCGTGCTGAACGACGATGTCTGGACCATCGTTCGGTGCTGTGAAATCTCCCGCGAATGCAGCGTCCCGATCATGTACGACCATTATTATGCCGGAAAGGAAGGGATCGTTGCAGATCTGCTCGACGCCTGCGCACGCACCTGGCGAAAAAACGACGGTCTTCCCCTGGTCAGGTTTTCCCTGCCTGGAAAAGATGCGGACACCACTGCCCCCACCATCGACGCCCGGCAGTTCCTCTCTTTTCTCACGCTTTCCCGACCCCTGGACCTCGATATTCTGGTCGATTTCGCGGACGGAGAACGGAGTGCCATGATAGCCATGATCGCGGCCTTCGAAGAACCCAGGCTTGTGCCGAAACGAAGGTGCCTGCACGCTGCCGGCCTGAAAGAGTGATGCGGATCGGCTTACCCCTGCGCGAACATCGGCCCGGACCTTCAGGCTGCGGTCGTGGAGCCCGGAGCGGTTTCGCACGACCGTCAGGGAAATACTCGCCCGCTTCTTCCGCACACTCGGGTTCAATGCCGAACACAACATTCTTTTTTTCGGGACCAACTCGACCTCGTCCCATCCCATAAACGGGATCGACCGGCAGGAGGAATGTGCCGGAGCCGATCTGCGCCGGCGCGCCATGCCAGAGCACGACAAGGTTATTGGCGGGTCGCGACCATATAGTATACACATCGCCCGCGGCCGCGCCGGCAGTGCCAGCGGGACAGAAAGGATTGTGCATGTTCTGGAACAGGGAAATGGAGACGATGGGAGGGGACGACCTTGAGGCGCTGCAACTCTCCCGGCTGAAGTGGACGGTGCGCCAGGTTCAGAATGTCGAGTTCTATCGGCGGACGTTTCAGGAAGCCGGGGTCGCACCCCGGGACATACGGACGCTTGACGATATCGAAAAACTGCCCTTCACAACGAAAAAAGACCTCAGGGAGGGCTACCCCTTCGGTTTTTTTGCGGTGCCGAAGCGCGAGGTGGTCAGGATCCACACGACCTCGGGAACGACCGGAAAGCCCACCGTCGTCGGCTATACCCGCCGGGATCTCGACACCTGGTCTGAACTGATCGCACGGAACCTGACGATGGTCGGCCTGACCGAAGACGACGTTTTCCAGAACATCCTCGGCTACGGGTTATTCACCGGCGGTCTCGGCTTCCACTACGGGGCCGAGCGGATCGGGATGACCGTGATCCCGAGCTCCACCGGGAACACGAAACGGCAGATCGAGATGATCGAGGACTTCGGGGTCACGGCGATCAACAGCACCCCCGGCTATGGCCTGCACCTGGCCGAGGTGGCCGAGGAGATGGGGGCGTCGCTCGACACCCTGAAGATCGCCACCTTCGGCGCCGAACCCTGGTCAGAAAACATGCGAAAGGAGCTGGAAACGCGTCTCGGTATCGATGCCTACGACAGTTACGGGATGAGCGAGATGTACGGCCCGGGCGTCGCCTTCGAGTGCCCGGAAAAAGACGGGCTCCATATCTGGCACGACTGCTACCTCGCCGAGATCATCGACCCGGAGACCGGGGAACGACTGCCCGACGGCGAGACCGGAGAACTGGTGATCACCCCCCTCGTCAAGGAGGCGATGCCCCTGATCCGTTACCGGACCGGCGACATCACCAGATTCCTCACGGACGATTGCCCGTGCGGGCGCGGCAAAAAGATTGCACGCCTTTCCGGCCGGGCCGACGACATGCTCGTCATCCGCGGCATCAACGTCTTCCCTTCCCAGATCGAACACACGCTTCTCTCTCTTCCAGAAGTCGGGGATCAGTATATGGTTTATGTGGACAGGATCAACCATATTGATGAGATGACGATCGAGGTGGAGATCAACAGGAACTACTTCTCCGGCGAGCTCGCCGAGCTCCAGCGGCTCCAGAAGAAGGTGGCCGGGGCGATCAGGGAGACGCTGAATCTGCGGACGACGGTGACGTTCGTGGAGCCCGGCACTCTCCCGCGCTTCGAAGGCAAGACAAAGCGCGTGGTCGATCGACGGGGGGCGATCTGGTGAGGGTCTGGGACCCGCGGATCGAGGAGATGCCGCCCGGGGATCTGAAGCGGCTCCAGTATCGTCTGCTCAAGATGCTCGTCTACCGGCTGTACAGTTTCTCGGCCTTCTACCATGAGCGGATGCGGGCGGCTGGCGTCCACCCGGACGACATCAGAACGCTCGACGATATCGCAACGCTTCCCTTCATGTATAAAAGCGATCTGCGGGACAACTATCCCGACCGGATCTTCACGGCCTCGCAGGACGAACTGGTGCGTTACCATGTCTCCTCGGGGACGACCGGCAAACCCACCGTCGTCGGCTATACGGCAAACGACCTCGAAGCATGGACGACCTCGGTCGCCAGATCCCTCACCGCCTGCGGCCTCGGCGAGGGCGATGTGATGCAGGTGAGTTACGGTTACGGGCTCTTCACCGGCGGCCTCGGCCTGCACTACGGGGCCGAGCGGATCGGGGCGACGGTGCTGCCCATCGGCACGGGGAACACCGAGCGCCAGATCGAGTTGATGCAGGATCTGCACGTGACGTCGATCGCCTGCACCCCGTCGTACCTTGTCCACCTGGGCGAGACGGCCGGGAAGATGGGTGTCTCGATCAAGAACGATACGAACCTGCGGGTGGGGGTGCTGGGGGCCGAGCCCTGGTCGGAGCGGATGCGCACGAAACTCCAGGATTCGCTCGGGATCAGGGTCTTCGATATCTACGGCACCTCAGAGATGTCGGGGCCGATGTTCACCGAGTGCGCCGAACAGCACGGCATCCATATCTGGGGGGACATCGCCTATCCGGAGATCATCGATCCGGAGACCGGGGAGCAGCTCCCGGCCGGCGAGAAGGGCGAACTGGTGATGACCGTCCTGAAAAAGGAGGCCCTTCCGATGATCCGCTACCGGGTGGGGGACGTCACCATGCTCGACGATGCGGTCTGCCCCTGCGGGCGGACCTCGCCGCGGATCATGCGCATCCAGGGGCGGGTCGACGACATGCTCATCGTGCGCGGGATCAATGTCTTCCCGTCGCAGGTGGAGCACACCCTGATGGGCATCCCCGAGGTGCTCGGGTCGGCGTTCCAGATCGAGGTTGACCGGAAGGGCGCGCTGGACTCGATGCTGGTGCGGGTGGAGATGAGCCCGGACGCCTTTTCCGACAAGATCACCGATCTCATGAAGATGAAGGCGAAGGTCGGCCACGAACTGAGAAACTCCCTGAACGTGGCGGCCGACGTGGAACTCGTGGCGCCGGGAAGCCTCCCGAGATTCGAGGGGAAGGCGAAGAGAGTGATTGACCGGAGAGTGTACTGAAATGACGGAGAAGTATATCATCAAGCAGATCTCGATCTTTTCGGAGAACAAGCCCGGACGCCTGGCGGCGATCGCCCATGCGCTCGAAGAGGCCGGGATCAATATCCTCGCCTTCTCGATCGCGGAGGCGAACGGGTTTGGGGTGGTGCGGGCGCTCGTGAACAAACCCGATGCAGCCTATGAAACCCTCACCAAACTCGGGTTCATGGTCTCGTTCACCGATGTGATCGCCGTCGCCATGCGGGACGAGCCCGGCGGCCTCTTCGATATCGCCAGCATCCTGGGCGATGCCGGGATCAATATCGAATATTCGTACGCCTATTCGGGGAAGGAAGGGGCGGTGCTGATCCTCCGCGTGGACAGAGTCGAAGAGGGGATCACGAAGGTGCTGGACGCCGGCGGAAAACTGCTCGGCGCCGAACAGTTCAGGTGAAGATCTGATATCCATTCTTTTTGAGTATTATTCGAATATCATATGTAGGATGAAGGTGCACACCACCATGAATGACAATTCCAGATTTTCAAACCCTCATTCGACCGATTCTTAAAATTCTTTCAGACGGGAAAAATCATCCAAGGAACGAGGTCATCGACACGATGGCCGAACAGTTCCATTTATCAGATTCTGAACGTGATCAACGCCTTCCCGGCGGCAGGCAACGGATCCTTGACAACCGGGTGGATTGGGCGACTGCATACCTGACGCAATCGAGATGTATTGAAAAACCATCAAGAGGCGTCCTTTTAATCACGCAACGCGGGCTTGACGTCCTGACAACCGGCCCGGAACGAATCGACCATGCATATCTCAGTCAGTTCCCGGAATTTCATAAAAAATCCTCTTCCGGGGAGAGATCGCAACGATCAACATCAGACGCATCCGAGGATGAAAATGCAGAAAATTCAGATCAGACACCCGAGGAGATGCTTGAGGCCGGTTACGAGCAGATCCAAAAAGAGCTGTCGCAAGAAGTGATCGCCCGCGTCATGCAATGCACGCCTGATTTTTTCGAAAGGCTGGTGGTCGATCTTCTCGTCGCAATGGGTTACGGCGGTTCGATTGCCGATGCGGGAAAGGCGATCGGCAGGACGGGCGACGACGGAATAGACGGCATCATCAAGGAAGACCGTCTCGGACTGGACTTTATCGCAATTCAGGCGAAGAGATGGCAGAAAACGGTTGGAAGGCCGATTGTACAGGCATTTGTCGGGAGTCTTGCAGGGAACCGGGCAAAAAAGGGAGTGTTCATTACAACGTCCGATTTCTCGAATGAAGCACGGGAATATGTCACCAGAATCGAGCAGAAAGTGGTGATGATCGATGGAAAAACGCTGGCAAACCTGATGATCGACTACAATGTGGGCGTGTCGCCGTATACGTCCTACATCATCAAAAAGATCGATCTGGATTATTTCGAAGACACATGATACCAACGAGAAACACCTGACATTCAGCCGCCAGGGTCAATTGTTCCCTTCGTAGTATGTCGAGAACATCTCGCACAAAGACACAAAGAGCGGGAATATTTCGGGTCTCACTTTTCGCGGCTCCGCACGAGCGTTAACAGAGCCAGTACATTCAGAAAAAAAGGTTTCACTCTTTTTTCTCGATCCATCCCATCTCGACCCAGCGGTCGTAGTCCTCGGGACGCCAGTCCCGGTTCTCCCGCACGATTGCGGCAAAGCAGGCGCGGTTCTCCGCAAGCTTCGCCTCCTGATCGGGATAGGACGAACGCGTGCGGATCGCCGCCGCAAGTCTCTGCCCGAGATCACGCGCTCCCGCTTCGGCCCCGAAGATCGCCCCGGGATCGTCGCCGAGCGCAACGCTCATCCCGTCGACGGCGATCACGCCCAGATAGTTGAGCACATGGTTCAGGTAGGCGACGACGTCGTCGCCGCCCGAGCACGCGGTGGTGGCGACGGCGCAGCCGTACTTCCCGGTGCAGGTCTGGTAGTGGATGGCGTCGGCCAGGCGGTCGATGAAGATCTTCATCTGGCCGGTGACACCGTCGACGTACACCGGCGAGGCGAGGACCAGGCCGTCGGCGTCGATCATCCGCGCATACACGGCGCTGAAATCGTCGGCGAAGACGCAGGAGCCGTCCAGGCTGCAGCTGTTGCAGGCGGTGCAGGGAGTGATCTGAAGGTCGGTGAGGTCCACCAGATCCACATCGGCCCCGGCTTCGGCGGCGCCGTCGAGCACCCAGCGCGCCAGTTTTCGCGTCCTGCTTCCCATGCCCCGCGGGCTTCCCTGTACTGCGCAGATCTTCATGAATAGTGTTCCGGAGGATCGTGGGGGATGGGACGGGATAAAGTCTTCCCAATCTAAAAATATCGTATTTCTGGTCTCAAATTCCCATTCATCACGCCTGAAGCCCATAGAAATGCACGGATTTTTGCCTCCTGCTGCGGCACCTCAGCCTCCCTGCCGCCGGCACCATACCCTCCAGCATGTCTTGAGCCGCGGCGACCGCCACCAGCCTGATAAAATGGCATTGAATTTCCCCCATTATCAAAAATACCTGGGATATGAGGAGCATCTGAGAAATGCCCGGATCATGAAGATCTCATTGCACAAAAAGGGGAAATTGAGCCCCATACGGGTTTTTTTGAGGGTGCACGGGGGGATGGTACACCGGGTCGCCCGTGCCTGCACCGAACAGACACAGGCTGGAGACAGAAGGCAAATATGGCCTTATTCGTGGCGTTCTGGCTGGTTTTGCAGGATTTCAGTCCCGGCACCGGGCTTCCCACCGGACCGCCACGCGTCGCGGTGGGACTGGGCCTCTCTCCGAATCAAAAAGACGCCCGACCTCTCTCTCCGGACACCCGCAGACAGGCCCCCGGCCGCGTCGTTTGCGGCACTTCGAGAGGCCCCTACTTCTTCTCCCACCTGTACAGCTCCTGCACCCCGGCAAGCGTGCTGCCGCGCGCGATCTCCTCACGCACCCGCTCCTCGTTCTTCTTCACCTCGAGGGCGCGGCGGGCGACCTCGTAGGCGCGCTCCTTCGGGACGACGACAACGCCGCTCTCGTCCGCAATGATCCAGTCGCCTGGCCGGACCTCGCGGCCGCAGCAGGCGATCTCGGCGTTGATCTCGCCGAACCCCTTCGGCTCCCCCGCGTTCGGGACGCAGGAACGCGCAAAGAGGGGGAATTTCAGGCCCCTGATATCGTCGACATCCCGCACGGCGCCGTCGATTACCACCCCGGCGACGCCGCGGTTGATCGCGCTCCTGGTCGCCAGTTCCCCCCACGGGGCGACGTGCGTGCCGCCGTCGTTGTTGATCACCAGCACGTCGCCCGGGCGGCAGACGTCGATCGCCTCCACCGGTTTCGCCCAGTCGCCCGCAAAGGTCTGGACCGTCACCGCCGGGCCGACCGCCTTCACGCCTGCGGACAGGGGAACAAGGCCGTTCATCGCCCCTTTCCGGTGCATCGCATCGGTGACGTTCGGGGCCGAGACCTGCATGAGAAGAGACCTGATCTCCTCGTCCATGGTTTTTTTCACCGGCCTGGCGACGGACGGCGCGTCGATCGCCTCCCTGATCCGCCGTGCCGACCCTTCGACATCGCCGGACTTCACGATCCAGCCTCCAACGATGACGATATCGGCCCCGGCCTCCACCGCCTGCGCCGCCGTCGAGGCGTCGAGCCCGCCGGCGACCGCAAGCGGGAGCGAGATCTCTCCGGCAAGAGATCTGAGGAGGTCCACCGAGTTTTTACCGATCATCTGCTGGTCGATCCCCACATGGGCATTGACGATATCGACGCCGAGTGCCTCCAGTTCCCGCGCCCGCGCGACCGGGTCGCCGACATTGATCAGGTCGGCCATGATCCGCACCCCATAGAGACGGGCGGCCCGGACGCACTCCGCGATCGCCGCATCGTCGGCGTCGGCGAGGACGCAGACGATATTCGCGCCTGCCTTCGCTGCCATCTCCACTTCAACAGTCCCGGTGTCGGCGATCTTCATGTCGGCGACGATCACATGGTCGGGAAATGCCTCGCGGATCTGCCGCACCGCGGCCATCCCCTCGCTCTTGATCAGGGGGGTGCCCACCTCGATCCAGTCGGCGCCGCCGGCGACCGCTTCCTCTGCGATCCCGGCGGCCCGGTGCAGTTCGAGAATATCAAGCGCAACCTGGAGCATCGAACGCGTCATGCGATGAGGTGGGACAGGCATAATGTTAAGACTTGCCTCCATGCGTCAGGCATAAGAGCCCTGCAGGCACATGCTCTCTGAATACCATGATCAAACTCGTCCTTTTACGCCACGGCGAGAGCATATGGAATAAGGAAAACCGCTTCACCGGATGGACTGACGTCGACCTCTCGGAGAAAGGGATCGCCGAGGCGCATGAAGCCGGAAAAACTCTCCTGCGCGAGGGCTACACCTTCGACTGTGCCTTCACCTCGGTGCTGAAGCGTGCGATCCGCACCCTCTGGATCGCCCTCGACGAGATGGACCTGATGTGGATCCCGGTAGAGCGGTCGTGGCGCCTGAACGAACGTCACTACGGCGCGTTGCAGGGCCTGTACAAGGCCGAAACGGCCGAAAAGTACGGCGACGAACAGGTCTTCGTCTGGCGCCGGAGTTATGCGATCCCGCCCCCGCCCCTCGACGCCGACGATGCCGGGCACCCGGGAAAGGACCGCAGGTATGCCGACCTGTCCCCCGAGGAACTCCCGGCGACCGAGTGCCTGAAGGACACGGTCGCCCGCTTCCTGCCGTACTGGGAGGGCGCGATCGTCCCGGCCCTCGGAGAGGGGAAACGGGTGCTCGTCGCCGCGCACGGCAACAGCATCAGGGCGCTCGTCAAGCACCTGGACGAAATCCCTGACGACGCCATCGCAGAGGTGAACATCCCCACCGGCATCCCGCTGGTCTATGAGCTCGACGACGACCTGAAACCGATCCGCCACTATTACCTTGCAGACGAAACGACGGTGAAGGCGGCGATCGAGGGCGTCAAGAAACAGGGGACGGCGGAAAAATAATCATCTCTGTCGCTCCCTGGCAAACGCGTCATGCCCTCTTTCTCGGGCTGAGGGGAAAGATATACGGGATCTTGCCCCGCTGCTCGATCACCGCATCCACCCCATATACCCTGCCGATCACATCGGGCGTGAAGACATCGGCCGGAGGGCCCCGGGCGACGATCGATCCCTCGCAGAGCACGATAATCTCGGTGCAGTACCGGGCGGCCAGATTGAGGTCGTGAATCGCCATGATCGCAAGCCGCCCCTCGTCAACGGCGAGGCGGCGGATCAGCCCCATCACCTCCATCGCATTTCTGAGGTCCAGGGCGCTCGTCGGTTCGTCGAGCAGGAGGAGCGGCGAACCCTGGGTCAGTGCCCTGGCGATCATCACGCGCTGCCGCTCCCCGCCCGAGAGCGTGCGCAGCTGTCTGAAGGCCAGATCGTCGACGCCGAGCAGTTCAAGCGCACGGATGACCTCTTCCTCGTCTGTTTTCCTGATGCTCCACGAGAGATGGGGGCGGCGGCCCATCAGCACGGTATCGAAGACCAGCGACGCCGAAGAGTCCCTGATCCCCTGAGGGACATAGGCCACGCGCCGCGCCACCTCCATCCTCGGCAGAGCAGACATCTCCTCGCCGTCAAGAGAGACGCTCCCTTCAGACCAGAGTATGCCGTCGATGCACCGGATCAGGGTGGTTTTGCCCGAACCGTTCGGGCCGACAAGCCCGACCAGCGCAGGCGCCCGGGCATCAAAGGAGATTTCCGAGAGGATCCGGCAATTCCTGATCGTACACGAAAGGTTCCTGACCGCAAGGCTGACCATCAGGCACCCCTCCCGCGCAAAAACAGGGCGATAAAGAACGGGACACCAAGAAACGCCGTCATGATCCCCACCGGCAGGATCGTCGGGGCGAGCAGGGTTCTGGCCAGACTGTCGGCGCCGAGCAGGAGGAGCGCCCCCACGAGGCCGGACGCCGGCAGGAGAAAACGGTGGTCGGTGCCGACGACCATGCGCGTGATATGTGGCGCAACGAGACCGATGAAGCCGATTGTCCCGGTGAAACAGATGATCGAGGCGGTGATCAGAGAGGCGATGAGCATGAAGATCGTCATCGAGCGTTTCACCGGGATGCCCAGGCTCTCGGCAACATCGTCCCCCTCAGCAAGGGCGTTGAGGTCCCAGGCGCGGTAGATGAGATAAAGAGTGGATACCGCCACGATGCCGCCGATGATCCCGACCTTCGGCCAGTCAGAACGGCCGAGAGATCCGAACGTCCAGAAGACGACCTCCTGGAGTTGTTCGGAAGAGCCGACGTACTGGAGGAGGGACGTCACGGCCGAGAAGAGATACATGAGGGCGATACCCGCAAGGATCATCGATTCTGCCCCCATGCCTCTGACCCTGGCCATGCCGTAGATGAGGGCCGCGGCGAGGAGAGCGAAGACGAACGCGTTGCCGACAACGAGGAACTCCCCGCCGATGACACCGACACCGAGCACGATGGCGATCGAGGCACCGGTTGACGCCGCAGACGCAATCCCCAGGGTGAAAGGGCTTGCCAGCGGGTTTCTCAGAATCCCCTGCATTACAGTGCCGGCGATCGCCAGCCCGAACCCGGCGGCGATCGCCATCAGCACCCGGTGCAGGCGGTAATCCCAGACGATGGTCATCGCCGTATCTGAGGCTGAGAACTGATCAGGAAAGAGTCCGGCACAGACGGCCCTGTACACCTCGACCACAGAGAGATCGGCGCTGCCCAGCGTGACCGCAACCCCGGCCAGCAGGACGATGACCAGCACCATGCCGCAAAGGAAGAGGGCCCTCTTCCTTCGTGAGGCGGCACATGCTGATCGCAGATCTGTGTCAGACATGGCATCACGGATAGGTAAAGATGTCGTCTGCCGGGTCGAGGGCGAGGTGCTGGTAGTCTTCCAGATAGAGGCGGTGTATCTCTGCAGGATCGAGATCTGCAAAGACATCAGGGTAGCACCACTTCGCCAGATGGGCGACACCGATGAAGTGTTCCGGACCGCCGAAGATGTCATTGTGGAGGAGATGCAGGTTTCCGTTCTTCACGGCAGAGAGCGAACGCCAGCCCGGGCGGTCGGCCAGCAGCGCATAGATCTCCGGGATCGCCGCCACATCCTCATTGCCGTAGCCACCTGAGAGATAGGAGCCGGCACCGATCAGTTTGACGATGACATCGGGATCGGCCTCGATCACCGCCTCGGGGTCGACCTCCGGGTACTCGGTCGGCAGGGAGGAAAAAATGTTCCGGCCGCCAGCCATCAGGATCTTCTCATCGTACCCCGAACCGGCGGCACCGGTGCTGTAGTCCTTCCAGTATTCCAGGTATACGCTGGTTCTATTTGCCGGCGCGATCCCTGATAGCCGGGCGGAGATCGTGTCGAGAGTTCCGGTATAAAACCCTGCAAACCGGTTTGCATCGGATTCCCGGCCAAATATGGTGCCAAGAGCGCGGATCTCGGCCGCATAGGTTCCCGGCTGATAGCAGTCGAACCTGAAGACCTGAATCTCCGGGTTCGAGGCCTCCAGCCTGCTCTGGATCTCGTCGCAGGCGTCCTTGCTCGTCGTCGCATACAGGAAGACAGCGTCCGGTTCGAGTGAGATGATCGTCTCGTAGTCCGGCGACCAGACGCTGCCGACGACCGTGGTGTTGACGTACTCCGGGAAGAAGACAGGTCTGCCTGCAGAATATTTGTCGATCCCGACGACTGTGGACGATTCGACGCCAAGGGAGCGCAATGTTTCCAGCGTCTCGCCGTTCATGACGACGATGCGGGAAGGCGGTGCGGCGATGGTGTGTGTCCTGCCCGAAGAATCGGTGACGGTCCGGATGGTCCAGGTTGCAGAACGGTACGCGGCGGCGGCATCCTGCACATCGCCGAGTGCGGGTGCGTCCTGTCCGCCGGCCAGGTACGCGAGGATCAGCGCGGAGAGTTCGTCGCCGCCGATCCGACCGTTGCCGTCGGCGTCCCCCGGGATCGCCGTGGCGGCGATCGCCGGAGCGACGACCAGGAGAAGGCAGACAAGAAGCGCGAGCCGTTTCATCGGCGCCACCTCAGGAGGGCCGAAACCGCGAGGAGGCCGAGGACGCTCAGGCAGGCGCCCGGACCGGACGCCGAAGGGGTGGTCGTCTCAACGCCGCCCGCAGCGATCGCGGATGGCTGAACCGTTCCGTTCGTTCGGGCCGTAAAATCCCACCACGCCCCGGCGATCTCGCCGCTTTCCGGATCGGCAGCGCGCACGCGGTAGGTGACCGTCGATTCGTTGACGACGCTGAAACAGATCAGATCGCCCCGGACCAGCACGCGGGAAGGCGGAAGAGAGGAGTCCACATAGGCGAATCCTTCGGGAAGCGTTTCGGCGACACCCCAGATATCCGTGCCGGGAAACGACAGGGTGACGGTGATCACTCCGCCGGCGTCAGGGGGGCCTACCTCCCGCACAATGGATTCGGCGGCAGCGGCCGACGTGCAGAGAGCGACGATGCAGAAGCAAGAGATCAACAGGGTTCTTCGTCCTGCGATCGTCCGGGGCAGTATTACAGGCGGCATCTTTTGTCATATTAGATTCGAAGGATTTAGATATTTTTGCATGGGTGATGGGTGCATCCGGTTTCAGAACCTCTTCTTCGGAGATTCGTCTCCCTGAAAAAGCATATCTGATGCCGGTGCAACCGCTACAGTCGGAACGAAGAGAGCAGATGAGCCGCGCACAAACGCAGGTATTGGAGAGATCGCAACGCCGGAGATCACGACGGCGCCATCAAAATCTATAAAGGGAAGCGGATCCGTTTTCATCTCCGCAGGTAAAAAAATTGGTTGAATGTCTGATATTTGCACAGGATTAAAAGATGAAGCGATAGGTGTTCCTCTATTTCGATAGGACGTGCTGTCAAAGAGTTGCATACTGCTTTTGAATAAGCCACATACCTCCTTCTTCCAGATAATTGTCGAGCAATACATTCTGAACGAGTTCCCATCCCTCCAGGTCCGTATCCTCCCGTTCAGTCGGGAAATAAAGCCACAGATAATCTTTTCCGATTCTGAACAGGCAGAACCTCCTGTCATCTTTATAAAACGTGATCAGACCCTTTCCTGTCCTCGAAAGAGGAGGGGTCAGTGGATCGTAGCCGATTGTAAACGAGACATTGTCCCCCAGCGCGAGCGTCTGCGCAAGGAGCGTGCAGGCCACCTTCCGGTATACCTGAGATTCCGGAAGTGTGAGTTCTCGTTTGAGATCGGCCAGATCCCTGGAATGAACGCCGGACGCATAGGCCTCATAGAAATCGAGCAGACGCTCGATCGCATCAGAGAAGGACTCGCCTCCCGCTATGATCGACAGAAGGCGATCGTATTCGGCTTCCCTCAGGGAAAGGGTCCTCATTCCCGTCGTACTCCCGGGATGGAGTGTTTCGATCTGATCTGCCATGATTTCCCCCTGGCACCATACGATGCCTGATCAACCATTACTGTCAGGTAATAAAAAAGTATCTATTCGTATTACAATTACCTATTGTTTAAATATATCGTATCAGTTTATCCGCGAATTGATCTGCATATCTATGCCATGACTGTCGGATTCGACGGATGATGACCGTTCGTACCGGACAATATCTCCGATCTCTCCGGCCGTCAGGTCTGAAAGCCGGTAATAGGTTCCACCCGAGAGATTGGCGATCGTGCGGCCGAAACCCAGGGAAAGAGAGACAGGGAGCGAGGAGGATGCCTCCGTGTCTATCACCACCGTCCTGATCCCGCGCTCGCCGAGGAGACCGGACGTCCGGACCACCTCCTCCCTGATCTGCCCGCCAAGGCCCACATTGGCGCGGCAGTCGCTGATCAGCACAAGCAGAGGGACGAGATCCGGATTTTTATTCCGTTCGGCAAGGAGCACGTCCATGCCCTTCAGGAGACCGGAGACCAGCGGGGTCTTTCCGCCGGTCGGCATCTCGGCAAGACGCAGCACGGCGCGGTCGACGGCGCGGGTCATCGGCAGGACGAGGTCGGCGCCGCTTCCCCTGAAGGCCACGAGTCCGACAAGGTCGCGGTGGATGTACGAGTCCGAGATCAGCGAGATGACCGCACCTTTCGCACTCTCCATCCGCCGCTCCGCACCCATCGAGCCGCTCGCGTCCACCACGAAGAGCGATCCCACCGGGGCGTTCCCGCGCCTGACTTTCTGCCGCAGATCCCCGGGCTCGACTGCAAGAGCGAGGGCGCCCGCATCTCTCCGACGCTGGTGCGGCGCTGCCGCCCTGATCGTCCCGGCAAGGTCCAGATCCTCCCTGCCCGGACGGGTCGACGCCGACCGGCCGCCTCTCCCGGCCGGCACCGGTTTACGCCTGCCCGACGCCTTCTGGATCGTCCGGTCCGGCTGCGCCGGCCGAATCGCCCGCGGGTCGACGGCACCTTCCGGAGAGAACACCTGCTCCCGGTCCTTCCCCTCGCGGCCGGGCTCCCCGCCGTCGCCGCCGGAAGATGATTCTCCAGTCGCTTCTTCGCCACGGCCCTCGTTTTTATGGCGATCGTCTCCGCCGATAAGGGAGTCCAGCATTTCCGGGTCCATGATCGGCTCCTCGAAGGGGCGTTTCCGCATCCGGTGCGGGAGGGCGAGGGCCATCGCCTGCTTCACGTCCCCGGCCGAGACCTCGTTCCGCCCTTCGAAGGCTGCGAGCGCCCGCGCGGTCTTGATCACCGTCAGTTCGGCCCGATGCGTCATGACCCCGAGGGAGATGCACGCCGTGACGGCCTGCCTGATCAGGCTGCGGTCGACGGTCACGCCGGGAAGCAGGGCGCGGGCGCGGACCACCGTGCGGCGAAGCCGCTCCTGCTCCGGTTCCCATGCCTCCAGAAAACTGTCAGGATCGGCCTCGAAGGCGCCGACCGTCTCGACGACCCGCATCCTCTCCTCGACATCGGCAATGCCGCCGACCGTCACCTGGAGGCCGAACCGGTCCAGGAGTTGCGGCCTGAGTTCTCCTTCCTCCGGGTTCATGGTCCCGATCAGAATGAACCTGGCCGGATGGGCGAGGGAAATGCCCTCCCGCTCGACGATGTTGACGCCGGTCACCGCGGCGTCGAGGAGGAGGTCCACCACATGGTCGTCAAGGAGGTTCACCTCGTCGATGTACAGGATCCCCCGATTCGCGGCGGCGAGAACACCGGGTTCAAGGGCGCAGATCCCTTCCCTGATCGCCTGCTCCACGTCCACCGTCCCGACGACGCGGTCCTCGGTCGACCCGAGGGGGAGGGTGACGACGCGGACGCGCCGCCGTTCGCGCTCGACAATCCCGTCGCGTTCCGCCCGTTCCCGGCAGCGATCGCACTGCAGGTCGGGATCGTCAGGGCTGCAGCCGAAGGGACAGCCGGAAACAACATCGATCTCCGGGAGAAGATCGGCGAGCGCCCTGACAGCCGTCGATTTGGCGGTTCCTTTCTCTCCTCTGATCAGCACGCCGCCGATGGCCGGGTTCACGGCATTGAGAACGAGCGCGAGTTTCATCTCGTCCTGCCCGATGATCGCCGAAAAAGGCAGAGTGTTCCGTTTAATATGGTTGTTTCCGGTCATTTTTTTCTCCATTCGTCAAGGTCGGCAAGGGACATCGCATGGATCGCGCCGCCCTGCACCTCGCCGCCTCCTCCCATCGAGTCCTCCATCCAGCCTTCGGCCTCCAGGTACGCTTCTTTCAGCCCATCGATCACATCGTCGTCCGGCGTCCAGAGGCCGCGTCCGTAGGCTTCGAGAAGCCGCCGCCCGATCTCCTCGAAGGCCCAGGGATTTTCTTCCTCGAAAAACCGCTTCATCCCGGGATCGAGCACGAACGTGCGCGTGATCTCGTCGAAGATCCGGTCGTCGACCTCGCCGGTCGTCGCTTCCCAGCCATAGACCGTGCCGATCCGCCGGGCGATATCCCCGGCGCCCTTGTAGCCGTGGCGCCGCATCCCCTCGATCCATTTCGGGTTGAGAAGTTTGGTCCTGGCGACCCGCCTGACCTCGTCGGCAAGGCTCCGGATCGCCACCCGGTCGGCATCGCGGGTATCCCCGTAATAGGCCGGCACGTCCTTCCCGCCGATGGCGCGGGCCGCCGCGGTCAGGCCGCCGTGTGTCCCGAAGTAGCAGCAGCAGCCGAGGAGGTCGTACTCGTCCGTTGCGGTCTTGTTGAACGTCATGGCGACGGAGGAGAGTTGTCCTGACAGACCCTCTTCTGATGCCGCGCCGTAGCGCCCCCTGCCGTAGGCATAGCCGTTCCACCGCAGAAAGACATCGGCAATCTCGGCCTCGTCCTTCCACGCCGAAGCATATACCGCAAGGGAGACGCCGTTGCCGTACGTTCCGGGCCTGCTCCCGAAGATCCGATCGGTGTTTCCCGATGCGAGCGCATGCCTGCGCACGAAGTTCGACTCTTGCGGTTCGTCGAGATCGGCGACCGCACGGACGGCATCGTCGATCAACTCGATGCAGGAGTAGAAGTTGTCCCGGAGAATCCCGCTCACCCGGATCGTCACGTCGATGCGCGGCCTGCCGAGGTCCTCGACCGGAACGATCCTGAACGACCGCACCCTTCCTTCGTGCCAGACGGGCTCGCAGCCGAGCAGGGCGAGCACCTGAGCGCACTGCTCGCCGTCGGCCCACATGATGTCCGAGGCCATCCAGTACATGGCGACGTTCTCGGGGTACGCCCCCTCCTCGTCCAGGTACCGGGCAAGGAGCAGATCGGCGAGCCGCGACCCGACCCGCCATGCCGCACGGGTCGGAACCCGGAAGGGATCGAGCGAATAGAAATTTCGGCCGGTGGGCAGGACCTCGGGTTTTCCCCGAGTGACCAGGCCGGAGGGGCCGGGCCTGACAAACCCGCCGTCCAGCCCGTGGAGAAGACTTCCGATCTCGTCAGATGCATCGATCCGATCAGAGAGATCGCGGACCGTTTCCGCAACCGCATCAAGGGAGACGTCAGGATTTTTCAGCCTGGCGCCGAGAACCGTCCGGACCGCGTCGACCGGGTCGCTCCCTTCGAGAAGAGCGGCAACAAGGGCCAGGGCCGCGGCGTCGATATCCCTGAGGAGAACAGAGCTGGCGGTCTCCGGGTCGACGCCGGCCATCAGACCGACCGCCGACCTGAGGTCGCCGCCGTGGTGCATGATCGTGGCGATGTACGATGCTTTCTCTCTCCCCGCCGGCATCTCGCCGAAGATGTGCATCCCGTCCGGGATCCTGGTGTCGTAGGTGGCCGTCAGGAGGGCTTCGGCCGCGGCGACGATCTCTGAGAAGGGGCGATCCCCGGAAAGCCCGGGCTCCTCGGAGAGACCGGATCCGGCGATGAGTTCCCGGATCGTGTGGGTGAGGGCATGGGCGCGGGCCCCGTCGACCCCTTCCGCCCTCCGGTAATCGGCGATCTGGGTCTCCAGTTCTTTCAACGGCCCATACAGGCCGCTTTCTACCATCGCCGCCTGGGCGTGATCGACCAGGGTGGCGCAGGCCCGTCTCTTCGCGGCCGTTCCCTCCGGAGGGTTGTCGGCGTTGTAGATGTACAGGTGCGGCACCCGTCCGATGGCGATGTCCGGATAGCACGAACCCGAGGGCGCGGTGCTCTTTCCCGGCAGGAACTCGAGGTTGCCGTGAGTGCCGACGTGGACGATCGCGTCGGCGCCGAACTCTTCTTCGAGCCACCGGTAGGTGGCCAGGTACTGGTGGGTGGGCGGCACTTCAGGATCATGCAGGATGCGGCAGACGGCGCCGTCGCACCGGCTCCCGGCGCAGCCGCGCTTTGGCTGGACACACACGACGGCGTTTCCAAAGCGCACGCCGGTGACCACGATCTTTCCCTCGTACACCATGGCCGGGGGCACGCCCTCTTTTCCGCCGGGAGGCTCCCCCCACGCGTCGTTGACGGCCTGCCTGACGCCGTCGGGCAGGGCCGAGAACCAGCGCATGTACCGGTCCATCTCGATCAGGTCGAGCGCGCCCCCCTTCTCCACGATCTCGCCGACCGCAGTCCACCTGAACTCGGCGATCGCCTTGCGGTCGAGGATCGTTCCGATCAGATCTTTTCCGTCGGCAGGGGGCAGGACCGCATACCCGGCGGCGGCCATGGCCCTGAGGAGACGCGCCACGCTTTCCAGGGTGTCGAGATGGGCGCCTGCCCCGACGCCGCCTTCGACCGAACCGCAGGGCTTGTTGTGGAGGATGAACGCCACCCGCCGGTCGCACGCCGGCGTGTTCCTGAGCCGGATCCAGGCCCTGAGGCGATCGGCCGTGCGTCTGATCCGTTCGGGGAGGGGGCGATGAACACCGGTCTCCCCGGCGACGGCAACCCCTGCCGGAAGCATCTCGATCATTCCCTGGAACTCGGGGAGGGCGATGCACCACCCCACTTCGTCGCTCCCCATGCCGTCGCGGGACGAGAACCATTCCTCTTCGGTGGTGTGATACAGCACCAGGGGATGGACGACCGGGAGATCGAGGGTGGCGAGCCGTTTTTCATATGCATCGGCATCGGCAGTATGGATAAACGATCTGGCCTCGACGAGGGCGTCGATGCCGCACGCAAAGTACGTGTCGATGACCGACGCCGAGGAGAGGGCGCCGGTCTCACGGTCGCCGGTGCCGAAGCAGAAGACCGGCACGACGTCGCAGTCCCGCTCGAACTCCCGGATCAGGGCGTCGACCACGGCCAGATCCCCGGTGAGCCAGGCGGTCCTGGAAAAGAGGAGACCGACCGCTCGGGCATGCCGGCGCGGACGCCATGCAAAGTAGTCGCCGGTCGACGTGAAAGGGGCCGGGGCGTCCGGGTGGTAGATCCCCTCCCAGAGGGTCGGCTGCGGGGGGCCGTACTGGCGGTCGATGCCGAGGAGTTCGTGCACCGCACAGGCGAGCAGATCTCTGATATTTTCCCGCCCGCCGAAGAGATAGTACGCGTTCAGGGTGGCGACCGTGCCGAGCGGCACCGTGGAGGCGTCCCAGAAGGCATCGGTGTAGCCGAAGGTCGCCACAGGCGTCCCGGCGGCGATCCCGTCCATCACGTCGTCCCACCAGGGTTCGCTGGAGGGATGAACGAGAACAAGGTCCGCACGACCGAGTGCGCCCCTGCATGCCTCCCTCGCCGACGAATGCTCCTTGAGATCATGAACGGCCCATCCCCCGCATTCCAGTCCGAGTTCTCCCGCCTCCTCCAGGAAGAGAGGGAGTTCGTTCCCCCACGCAATTACCGCAACTGTGCACTTCTCCATGATCAGGTCCCACGCGATCCGCGTCAACAGGACACTGCCCGTTGATCGGCGTGATCATACTAGAGAGATCTTGATATGTTAAATGTATTACTAATATGAAAAAAGTATTACAAAATTGGCCTGTATATCACACGGAGACGATGCGAAATCTGCTCAAAAAACAGCGAGCACGATCAGTATCGTCGCCACCTTCGCCCCCATGCTCGCCAGATAGGTCTTTGCAATAATCTTCGGCCCTTCGTCGCCGAAGAGGGAGAGGTATATGGACACGGAGTACTTGATGTATATCATCGTGATCACCACCATCGATCCGGCGATCAGGGTGATCAACGCCTGTTCCATCGAAAGGATGCCGCCCGCCATGAGCGAACCCACCACGGCGTACCCTGCCGAGAAGTGAAGGGCCTGGGCGACGATCGCTGCAATGCTCTCGCCGGGAACGCCGATGAGACCGAGAACCGGCGCGAACACGGCGGCGACCAGGTCCACCACTCCGGTCGAGGAGAGGATAAAAAAAACGATCGTGGCCGCGACGGTGATCGGGACGATGCGTTTCAGGGAGGAAAATGCCTTTACAACCCCGGCCCTGATGGTCAGTCGGTCGAGGCCGACGCGGGCAGGCTCTTCCTCATCCTGGAGAACGCCGCCGGCGTTTTTCCGGATCAGTCTGACCCAGACGATCGCGCCGGTCGTCTGGATCAGGGCGGAAAGAATGTTCAGGCCCGTATAGATCCCCCCGATCACAGGGCCGAGAAGAACGATTGCGGTCGGAAGCTGGACACGGAAGAGCGACTCGCCGAGGACGGTCGGGAAGGTTCCCATCAGAAGCGTCGGCACCACCTCCTCCCGCCGGACGCTGCCGTCGTGATAGAACTCGGCGAGCATGGATTTTCCGGCGGTGGCGTCGGCCACCATGGTGACGAGGGCGAGAGACGAACGGGAAGAGATGCCGGAAATCCTGGAGATCGGACAGGACAGGAACTTCAGCCTTGAGATGATGCCGGTCTCGGTGATGACGTTTGCAACGACGATGCCAACGGTGATCAGGGCGACCGCTCTCACCAGGTAGCCGGCCGCCGCCGTTGCCGAGAGGGCGTCGACCATCTCATCGTCCCCGCCGGTAGCGCGTCATGGCCGCGACGAAGGCGTCGGCGAAGGCGTCGGTCAGATAGGCATGGCTGTAGCCCCCGAGGGCGGCATGCTCACAGAGACCGTCGAGACCGTCTCTGATACCCCTCCCGCGCCCGAGCTCCAGGGCGAAGCGGGCGTCCGGCGCGGTCGCGACCGAGGAGTAATGGAACTCGTGCCCTCTGAAAGAGAGCCCGGCCGGGAGGAGCGGCGAGGCGCCGGTACTCCTGGCGTCCACGTAGCCGAGGGCCTGGAAACGCCGGCACATTGCGGCCTCGCCCGGCAGGACGCCTGCCATCCGGTGTTCTGCGTCCCCGCAGGAGAGCCGCTCGCAGAGGTACAGAAGGCCGCCGCACTCGGCATAGATCGGCATCCCGTCCCGGGCGGCCGTCCTGATCTCCCGGGTGCAGGGAGAGCGGGACAGCGCCTCCGCGTGGAGCTCGGGATAGCCGCCGCCGAGGTAGAGTCCGTCGACATCAGGGAGCGTGTCGGCGAGGGGAGAGAAGGGGACGATCTCCACGCCTGATCGACGGAGGAGATCGAGGTTGTCCTGATAATAGAAGCAGAAGGCGGCGTCGACGGCGACGCCGAGGCGGACAGAGGGCGCCCTGGCCTCGCGTTCGGGCGCAGGGGGAAGAGACGGCGACGACGATGCCGACCTGATCAGGGCATCGAGATCGCAGTGCCTGGCGCACACCTCTCCGAACCCGGCCATGCTCGCCTCTCCGGCCATCGCAAGCCCGAGGTGGCGGCTCTCGACGCTCATTTCCCGCTCGTTCGGCACCCATCCGAGGGCCGGAACGGAGAGATGGTCCTCGATCATCTGCCGGTGCCTCGGGCTCCCGACCCGGTTGAAGATCACGCCGGCAAAGCGGACGGCAGGGTCGAAGGTGGTATACCCCCTGACGAGTGCATGGGCGCTCCGCGACATCCCATTGATATCGACGACAAGGACCGCCGGGGCGTCGAGGATCTTTGCCACATGCGCCGTGCTCCCGGTCTCCTCGCCCTCGAGGCCGTCGTACATGCCCATCACCCCTTCGACGACGGCGATGTCCGCTCCTTCGGACGCCGAGAGGAAGGTCCGCACCACGCCGTCCGCACCCATCATATAGGGATCGAGGTTTCTCGAAGGGCGGCCGCAGACAGCGGTGTGGTGGGAGGGATCGATGAAATCTGGGCCGACCTTGAAGGGCTGGACGACAAGCCCCCTGGCCCGCAGCGCCGCCATGATGCCGCTCGCGAGGGTGGTCTTGCCGCAGCCGGAGTGGGTGCCTGCGATGACAAGTGCCGGAATCATCGATCGCAGTGTTGATCGGCCCGATGGAAGAAGATTGGGTTCGGGCGGCAGGTCGACCACTATAGAGTGTCGGGATACTCATTTTTATTAACACCTCGATAAAACCCGCCACATATGCCATATACATGAGGATTAAGAACAGAAATTGAAAACAACACATATATAGTAGTATTGTCAATCATCCACTGTGTATAGTGGCTTCCCGGACCCCGGCATCCAGGGTGGGGGAGGCCAGCGTCCGCTCTTCTGGGTCGGCGTGGACCTGAACACCGCCGGCCACATTGCCGTTGCAGCCGAACCGGTGACCGGAGAGGTGCGGTGTTTCGGCAGAAGCCTCGCCGCCCTCAGGCGGAGCGTCGAACGAACGGGATCAAAAAAAGGGATGCACCGGAAAAAACAGAAAAAAACGATGCTCAGGATGATCAGGGATCAGAACCATGCGATCAGCACCGGAGTCGTCGAATTCGCCAGGGATAGGGGGGCCGGGATCAGGATGGAGCGGCTCTTCGGAAAACGACAGGGCAGGGAGATCTCGACAGAAAATCACGAGCTCTGGCTCTTCTATACCCTCCAGAAGACGGTCGTGAAAAGGGCGGAGATGAAAGGAATCCCGGTCGAGTTCGTGAACCCGACAGGCACGTCGAAACGGTGCTCACGATGCGGGGAGACGGGGGTCAGGCAGCGCAAATACTTCTTCTGCCCCTCCTGCGGCTATGAGGAACACGCCGACGTGAATGCCGCCCTGAACATCGCCGCGATCGCACCGCTCATGCAGCAGAAAGAACGGCCGGGAAAAAAAGTGCACAGAAAGGCGATCGCACCGGCAGGAAGCGAATGGTGCTATTATGTGCCGACAGGGCCGCTTCCAGGCACATGCGATTGAGCGGCCAATCGATCAGAACCGGCCTGCCACCACCGCAAAGAGTCCGGTCTCAGGCACCGGCGGCTCCCCTGCCGTACCGACGACGATCCGCTCGTCGGGATAGCCGAGGTTCTCGCAGACGGCGATCCGCATCTCCACGGGAAGGGCCGCTGCGAGATCAGGGACCGAGAACAGCGGATCGGCGATGAGAAAAACAACCTTTCCGCGTGAGACTTCCAGGGAGGCGTCGCGGATCGCCGCCGCGTGGTCCTTCCCGTGGGCGGCGACGACCGCACACCTGACCAGGGAGACCCCCAGACGGGCGAAGGCGACCTGCATCGAGGAGATGCCGGGTATCACCTCGCCTCCGAGATAGCCGAGCCCCGCAAGCATGGGGTCGCCGGTCGAGAGCACGACCGCATCGGCAGGCAGGGACCTGAGCTGCTGGTAGTCGGCGATCTCGTGCACCTCGGTTCCCTCGCGGATATACGGGCGGGCCAGATCGATGGCGCGATCCGAGCCGAAGACGACCTTTGCCCGGGCGATCGCCGCTGCCGCCGCCGCCGTGATCATATCAGGGCCGCAGCCCACGCCGACGATCTTCATCCCGAATCACCCATGATGCAACCGTTTCTGTCCACAATCACGACCCGGACGCCGGGACGGTCGGCTCTGAACCGCGCAAATGCACGCGCCATGATCCCGGGCCACGCAGGCGTCGCCGTCAGTTCCTCGACGGTGCCGCATCCCGTGCCTTCGAGGATCCCGGGATCGATGAACTTCATCACGAGGCCGGGAAGAGCGCAGATCACCGTCTCTCCCCGGGCCTCGTCGAGCGCCCGCCCGAGGTTCACCCCGACGAGCACGGCCTCGCGGTCCGGGAAGAGGAGACGCGAATAACGCAGCCCGATCCTGCCGGTGGTGAGCACCACCCGGTCCGCACCCCTGATCCGCTCGAACGCCGACCCGGTGAGATGGTCGTCCCAGGGTTCGACGAGCCCGGTCGAGCCGAGCACCGAGATGCCGCCCTCGATCCCGATGCGGGGGTTGAGGGTTTTTCCGGCGACCGCCGCACCGTCCGGTATGGAGAGGCGCACCCGGACGCCCGGGATGCCGGTCGCCGCCATGGCCCCCCTGATCCCCTGCAGGATCGATGCCATCGCCGTTTCGCTGATCGCCGCCGCCCCGGCGCGGAACCTGGGGGTATCCCTGACAAAGCGTCCGATACCCTCTCCGGCCTCAACAGCGAGACCGGTCCGGGCGGGTTTTGCGACGGCCACGAACAGAAGACCGGCCGTCACGTCGGAAAAATAATCTCCTGCGTCTTTCCTCGCCGAACCGATGCCTTTCCTGCCCGGGGCAGAGACGGTGAACGCAAGTCCGCAGGGCAGGGCGACCGCAACATCGGAGACCGGATTTCGCAGGGAGAGCACCGCCGCCGTGCACGCCGCGGCGGCCGTCGTCCCGGTGGTGAAACCGCGGCGAAGCACCGCGCCCGAGGCGGTGAGCACGCCGAGACCCGAGGCGGCGAGGGTCAGGGCCTCCGGGCTCGCGCACCGCGCCGTCCACTCCTCAGGATAGACAAAGCCGGTGACCGGGTCGGTGATCGCCTCACGCCGCACGCTGCCGCTCCACAAAGAGGGTGACGATCTCGTTCATCGCCGCCACCGCAGGCGGCGTCCCTCCCCGCGTCCCCTGCGTCGTGATCGAGGGGACGTCGAGACCGCGGAGTTCTTCTTTCGACCCGGCGGCATGCACAAAACCGACCGGCATGCCGATCACGAGCGCGGGCCGCACCCCCTCCCTGATCATCGCGCAGAGGGAGAGGAGAGAGGAGGGGGCGTTGCCGATCACGGCGATCGAGCCGTCCAGCCGGTGGCGGAGGGCGATAAAACCGGCAGAAGAACGGGTGATCCCGCGTTCGGCCGAGATTTCCGCCCCGAAATCGAGGGCGCAGAGCACCTCGGATGCGTGCTCTTTTTTCCGGATCCCCATCTGCACCATATGGATGTCGGCGACGATCGGCGCCCCCCTTCCAAGCGCTTCGAGGCCGGCGGCGACGCCGTCGCCCCGGAACCTGACCAGATCGGCCATCACGAAGTCCCCGACGGCGATCGCACACCGCTGTCTGATCCGGTCCTCGACCGTCTGATCGCCGATCACCTCTCTGGCAAGGGCGCGGCTCGTCCGCGAGATCGCGTACCCCTCCGGGGTGTCGGCGCCGGGATCAATATACATATTTCCTCCCATATCCCCTCGGCGTGAGCATTCCCCCATTTTTCGTCTTCACCGTCTCTTTCCCGCCGACGAAGACCACCGTGTGCATGTCGACGGCCCCGGTGGCCGCGGCGAGGGCGCCCAGGGTGGTGACCGACACCGCCTGTCCGTCCCGGCAGGCGTTCCGCACCAGTCCCACCGGCGTCCCGGGCGACGCGTGGCGGAGCGCGATCGCAAGGGCCTGCGAGAGGTTCTCGGGCCGGCCGCGGCTCCTGGGATTGTAGAGGACGACCGGCACGCCCATCGCAAACGCACAGTCGAGACGGTGCTCGATCTCCTCCCACGGCGTGAGCAGGTCGGAGAGGGAGAGGGTCACGTGGTCGCCGGTGAGAGGGGATCCGAGCAGGGAAGCGCCGGCGCAGGCTGCGGTGACGCCGGGCACCACCTCGACGGCGACCGCGGCGTCCGAGCGGTCCAGCACCTCGAGCACGATCCCGGCCATCCCGTAGACGCCGGGATCGCCGCCGCTCACCATGGCGACGCGGTGCTCCCTGGCGAGTGCGATGCACCGGCGCGCACGCTCGACCTCCTTTCCCATCGAACTCCTGATCACCGTCTTCCCTTCGAGGAGGGATCTGATCTGTTCGAGATAAAAGGCGTTTCCAATGACGTACTCCGCCTCCCCGATCGCCCCGGCAGCCCGACCGGTCATCCAGGCGGCCCCGCCGGGACCGATTCCCACGATAGAGAGTTTGCCTGATTTATCGTCCGATTGCAATCGTAACATCCCCGTAGACACGTTTGTTCAGCACCAGTTCGCGCCGCTGCGCAAGCGCGAGGACCGCGGGCTCGGCCACACCCGAAAGCCCGATCAGCCCGGCCCTCGACGGCGAGGGGGGCGTCTCCCGGTTCAGCACAGCGTCGGGCAGAAAGACGAGCACCCCGCCGAGGTCCGCAACCGCCCGGGTCAGCCCGGCCTCGTCACGTTTTTTCTCCGTCGTCGCATAGACGAGCACATCGTCCGCCGTGATCCCGGCCTCGCCAAGCGCCGATCCGATCGCGGATACGACGGCTGCCGCAGGCGTGCCGCGCCGGCAGCCGACGCCGACGACGTACCCCCCGCCTCTGGCGAGCACCGAGACCGCCGGACCGGCCACCACCACGGCCGGGCCGCCCACCGTATACACCGGCACGTCGCCGTCGAGCATGGCGGCGTTCACCGGCAGGGTGGAGGAGGGATTCGCGACCTCTGTTCCGGTGACCGCGGCGATCCCCTCCACACAGGGGCGGCCGAGCGCCTCGGTCGCCGTCGAGATCACCGCCGCGGCCCCGGTGGCCGCGGCGATCTCCCGGGCGAGATCGTTTGCGCCGTGATGGCCGCCGACGAGCGGGACGACAAAGCGGAGGTCTGGACTCACCACGACCACCGCAGGGTCCCGCCACTTGGAGGTGAGGAGCGGGGCGATCCTGCGCACGACGATGCCCGCGGACATCAGGGCGACGATCCGGTCATAGCCTTCGAACGCCTGTTCGAATACGTCGTGCGCATAGGGGAGATAATCCCCCCCGACGATGCCCGCAAGCCGCTCCGCATCCCCGGCAAAACGTCCGGGGGCAATCACCGCCGTCTTCATCGGTAGAGGTCCGATTTGGCGTACCCCGACCGGGCGGCGTCCACCACCCGGCCGATGATGATCAGGGCCGAACGCTCGATCCCGGCCGCCCGCGTCTTCGCCGCGATATCGGCGACCGTGCCGACGACCACCTTCTGGTCGGGCCAGGTGGCGTGGTAGACGACGGCGGCCGGCGTTTCAGGCGGGCATTCGGCCTTCGCCACCACCGCTTCGAGGTGTTCGGTGCCGAGGAAGACGACCAGCGTGGCGCCGGAACGGGAAAATTCCGGGATCATATCCTTTTCCAGGGTCGCACCGGCCGGGCGGGTGACGATCACCGATTCTGACACCCCCCTCAGCGTGAACTGGGTCTTCAGCGCGGCCGCGGCGCCGAACATCGAGGAGACGCCGGGCACCACCTCGACATCGATCCCGTCGCGCTCCAGTTCCGCGATCTGCTCGACGATCGCACCGTAGAGGGAGGGGTCGCCTGAGTGGAGACGCACCACGCGCTTTCCCGCCGCTGCGGCCTCGCGCATGAGCCCGACCATCTCAGGGAGCTTCATCCCCCATGAGTCGTACTTCTCCCGGGCCGGCGACCTGGCGACAAGCTCGGGGTTCACGAGCGAACCTGCATAGATGAGCAGGTCGGCCCGCATCAGCAGGTCGTTGCCCTTCACCGTGATCAGATCGGGATCGCCCGGCCCCGCACCGACAAAATATACCGTATTCATTTGTTTCTCCTCGCAAACAGCACGCTGAAATAACTGCTCTCCTCGGGGAGATCCGCGTCCCGGCAGACCCGCTCCCCCCCCATGTACATCCGCTCGACAAGAACGAACTCGTCGAAGCCCTCCTCCCTGAGGCGGGCGGCCGTCTCTTTCGGCCGTTTCACCTTCAGGAGAAGGCGCGAAGACTCGGAAGAACCGTCGCTCACCCCGACGCCGCCGGCAACGGAGACGCCGGCGGCAGAGGCGAAGGCGGTGATCGCCGAGATGCCCGGCACCGTGGAGCACGCAATTCCCGGGTGGCGCCCGGCGAGCACGGTCGTCAGGCGGGAAAAAGTGCCGTAGAAGTTCGGGTCGCCGAGGATGCAGAACACGCAGAGACCGTCGCGCGCGTGCGGGGCGATGATTTCCGCGTTCTCCTCGATGCACCTGGCGATATACTCCTCGTCGTCGGTCATGGGAAAAGAGAGAATCTGCACGTCGGTGCGGTACGGGGCGATGATCGCCGCCGCAACCCGCCCGGGGACAAAGACCGCATCGGCCTCCCTGATCATCCGCACCGCACGCACGGTCAGGAGTTCGGGATCGCCCGGGCCGATACCCACGCCGACGAGCATTCAGACCGCCTCCCCGATGACAAGCCAGACCGGATTCGACGGAGTCATCATCAGCCCGCCCCCGAGCGCGCGGGAGCGAGCGACCTGGAGCGACACGACCTCCCTGAAGATGCCGAGGCGCTGCATCGTCTCCACGGCACGGTGGAGCGTGCCGAGAAGAACGCAGTCGACGACGATCCGCCCGGTTACCTCGGCGGCGAGAACGCCGAGCACCGCCTCCAGGTCCTGCGAACCGCCGACGAATGCGGCGTCGAACGGGCCCGCACCCCTGAGGGCGGCCGCCGCCTCGCCGCAGACGACCTCGATGTTTCGGGCACGAATCTCTTCTGCGGCCGCCTTCGTGCATGCAGCCGCTTCGGGGCGGCGGTCGACTGCAATCACCCGGCCGGCCGTGCGTGCGGCGGCCACCGCGATCTTTCCGGTCCCGCAGCCGACGTCGACGACGGTGCATCCGTCCCTCAGGCGGAGGTGCCAGAGCGCCACCGCCGCAACCTCGTCCTGAGTCGGGCCGCCAGAAAGTCCCCTCTCCATGCAGGTAAAGGTGACCTGTGCAGGATAATTAACCCTTGTTTTTCCGGAAGCATTTGAGAAGGTATTACTACTCACCTGCGTCACCATAGTACATGCGTGACCCTGAACTGGAGGTGCTCACCGCGCTCGACGCCGCACCCTCCCACGTATATGAGTTGAAGTTTCGCCTCGAAGAACGGGACCTCCATAAGAGTCACAGCGATCTCTACAAGATGATCAACTCCCTCGAACGAAGGGGACTCGTCTCCTATGTCAGGAAAGCGAGCGACGTCGGACCGGAACGGAAGGTCTACTCCATCACCGACGCCGGGCGCAAAGCCCTGCTCGACGCCCGCAGGAGCGGGATCGGGCTCATCATCGCAGATTATTATCTCCTTGTCGCCGCCACCTTTCAGGAACTGATGGTTGCCGAATTCGAGAGCGACCGCCCGCTCGCCAGGATCGCACTCCTCACCGACCCATTCAGGGGCGAGCAGGCGGCTCTCTTCGCGGCGGCAACCGCCGACCTGACCGGCGAGATCCCGGAACGCTGGCTCATCAGTCGGGAGAGAAGGGTGACAGAAGGGTTCCTCCCCGTCGCCGCCGCACAGGAGAACCTCCCCTTCAGGGATCAGACCTTCGATCTGGTCATCGCACCGGCCCTCGCCGGGGCCGACCTTACGACGGCCCTGCCCGAGATTGCACGGATCCTCGCCCAGGGAGCGCAGCTGGTCACGTTCCTGCCGTTCGCCGGAGAGATGGCAGAGACCTCGCTGATCGGCGGGTTTCTGCTCAGGGAGATCGCCACCTTCTTCCCTGAAATGCGTATCTGGCAGCAGGTCGATTTCTTCAAGAAACTCGACGCTCACTTCGAGGTCATGAGCGTCAACTACCTGGATCTCTCCCTCATCTTCTGCCGGCCGAAGGACAAAACGCTCTGAAAATAGGCATGGGCATTCGCCCGCACCTTCAACTGCCCGAATATTTCTCTGAAAAAACGATATCGTCAAGGTCTTTCTTCCCGGCCATGGCGATCTCTTTCGGGTATCCCGCAGGCACCAGGGAGACGAGGGTATAGCCCCCAGGCACACCGAGGATCTCACGTACGGCGTCGGCATACTCTTTTTTGTCCCCTGCAACCCAGCAGGATCCGACGCCATAGGCCCAGAGGCCGAGGATCAACTGGGTCGTGGCGGCCGAACAGTCCTCAAGATAATATTTTTCGTCCTTTTTTCCAAAAACCGCAAAGCAGATCGGCGCGTCGGCCAGGAACTTTGCATGATCGGTGAGGCCGGCGATCTGCGTGAGCGTCGACCTCTCCGAGATGACGCCGAAAAGCCAGGGCTGCTCGTTTCTCGCCGACGGGGCAAGGCGGGCGCAGTCGAGAGCGTCCCTGATGATCTTTTCATCGACCGGATCGTCCCTGTAACTCCTGACGGAGTGACGCGTCCTGAAGATGATGAGCTCAAGATTCGGACCCATATACATGCTCCTGTCTGGGGAGGGAAACCGGATAATAGTTGCGAAGAGGCAGGGGATACCGGGTCACCACAACCGGCCGGGACCGGATGCCTGAAACGGCCTCCTTACAGATCTGGCAGGCATACACTGAAAAAAAGAGATCAGAGAGAAAAAATGTCGCCGAGCCATCCGATGAAGTTCGAAAAACCCACCGGAATGACGACTGTCGGATCGATCCCGAGGATCGGCGAGATGAAGGCGAAGTACGCGATCGTCCCGAGGGTCGAACCGACATTTGCAAGCGCCGCCACCAGTACGACCCTGAAGATCGGCACTTTCCGCATCTCTGAGAAACTCTCCGCCTCCATGATCAGGTGAAAGTCCGAAGCCGACGGCTTTCTGACCTTCGCCTCCACGGCGGCCGCAAACCATCCCGCCGCCAACAGGGGATTGAGAGAGGTGAGCCATGCCACCGCAAAGGCCGTTATCACGGACAGGGGATGGCCGCCCGCGGCGACGGTGAAGACCGCCGCAAGCACGCCGTTGATCAGCACCCAGTACAGGATCGCCCACCCGAGCATCGCAAAGCCGGCCCCTGAAAACGCCAGGGATATGATCAGGAACGCAAACATGGCGATGAAGACAACGCCGACGATCTTGCCCCAGGGATACTGTCTGGGGCGGGCAACGAGGTCGGCCTCGGGCGGGAGAAGTTCAGGGGAGTTGAGATAGCGTTCGACGCCCCTGACGTGACCGGCGCCGACCACCGCCATCACCCGGTCGTAGCGCGTGGAGAGGTCGAGGATACGGCGGGCGAGGTAGGCGTCCCGCTCGTCGATGAGGGCTTTCGCCCCGTTCGGCGAAAACTTTCTGAACTCGTCGAGGGCGGCGGAGACCACGTCCTGCTCGGTGAGGGCATCGATATCGATCGTATCCTCCCCGGCACCGGTCACCGAGACGGCGAGGGCATAGACCATCTTCGCCTTCTCCCAGAGACTCATTCCCTCCCAGAATCGGGCGAACGTAATCCTGATGTCCCGGTCGATCAGGGCGAGGGGCAGGCCGCGTCCCTCGACCTCCTCGATCGCTGCGACCATCTCGGCACCGGGCTCGACGCCGACGTCCATGCCGATCTTCCGCTGAAGATAGGCAAGGGTCCACTGGAACAGGAGCTGCGAGAAGTTGCCGGCCTTCAGGACCTCTTCGACCTTCGGCGGGGGCTGTTCCTGTCTGAGGGCGGCGTAACGTCCGGGATCGAGTTCGACGCCGACGATGCCGGGCTGGAACTCCTCGATCGCCGCCCTGACCTCGGCCACACTTTTTTCCGAAACATGCGCCGTCCCGACGAGTTTGATCTCACCCATAAACCGGCCAGACCCCCTCCGAATCGACGACGGCGCGGGTTCCTGGCGGCATGGCCGTCGACGCCATCACCGCCCTGATGCCCTCTTCCTCAACGCGTTCGGCTTCCTGCCGACCGATGAGGAGGGCGGCGAGAAGGCAGGCCTTTTCCCGGCTTATCTCCGCACCCAGCCCCGAACACGCCGAGACGATCAGACGGTCGCCGTCGAGCATGAAGGGATAGGTGCGGCAGATCCAGGGGCGCGCCCGATAGACAGAGCAGCGCCCTCCTTCAAGGAAGAGACAACGCCCGCCGTCCCTCCGGAGACACCAGTCGAAGGTGTACCTGGTTCCGTCCTCCGTCTCGACGGATTCGGGATAGGGTTCGGCAACCCCGGCAAAGGTACTCCCGATTGCGTCTGCCACGGCCCTGACCTCGACGGGGGCGACCATGACGACGTTCGAACCCCCGGCGACCTCGCTGCAACAGGCACCGCACCCGGTGCAGCGAAAACCGGTCGCCGCGATCTCATCGGCGAGACTGTCTATCGTCCGCATATTTTCTCGAAGTTGCGGAAGACCAGATCGCCGTTCTCGGTATGGCTCACCTCGGGATGCCACTGCACCCCGTACAGCCGTTCTTCAGGGCACCCCATTGCCTCGACCGGACAGATCTCTGAGCGGGCATAGACCGAAAAGCCCCGAGGGATCTCTTTCACCTCGTCGGCGTGTGAAGCCCAGACCTGTATTTTTTCAGGATAGCCGGCAAGGATATCGTTGTCCTGGGCGACATGAACGCAGACGCCGCCGTAACCGCCGTGTGATCCCGGCCCGACCGAACCGCCCCGCGCCGTGGCGATGATATGGAGGCCGAGGCAGATGCCGAGGACCGGCAGCCCGAGATCGAGGTATCCGGCACAGTTGCCGGCACGCTCAAGGGAAGGCCCCCCTCCGAGGATGACCCCGCTGCACCCGGCCGCCACTTCGGCAGGCGGGGTGTCGTTCGGGACCATCTTCACCTCGATCTCCATATCCCGGAGCTTGCGGTGGATGAGGTGATTGAATTGCCCATGGTTGTTCACGACAAAAATGGGAAGCATTGAAAAATGTATGGTAGTACCAGGGTATAGCCTTTGTCAGCGGAACGAGAGTACGGTCGAGAGGATCGAAGACCTGATCTCCTCGGCGGTATGGCCCATGATCCTGGCGAGGAACATGGCGCCGCCCGCCCCGATCCCCTCCTTCACCTCACCTTCGCAGTAGCGCGCAAGGCCGGCATCGCCGATGGTGTCGAAACCCGGATCCACATAACATGCCCTGACCCCGATCGCGGCCGCCACCGTCTCAAAGTTTGCCGACGGATCGGCGCGCACATACGCCGTGGTGACGAGCGGCGCCATTTCGTCACCCATCCCCTTCAGGACGGCATCGACGGCGAGCATCTGGGTGCCGCCCGCAAGCACCACTTCCCCGGAAAAGGCATGGGCAATCCCGGCAGCAACCGGCATCATGGGGTCGCCGCCGACCCGCACCACATCGAGGGGATCGGTGATCCCGGCATCTTCCACGCGGTCCTGCACCGCCCGGCAGATCTCCTCTTTCAGAGCCACCGGATTGTTCACGAAACTGCTCGACACCCTGGCGTCATAGCCGAGAGCGCGCAGCACGCAGAGGGCCGTCGTCGTCCCGCCGGGTACGCATTCCCCGAGCACGAGGAGATCGGCGCACCTGGAGAGGTGACGGCCGACCTGTTCGCCGGCGGCAAAGAGGTTGCGGGAACGCGGCACCGCATCGACCTCGCGGGGGTCGCCGCCTGGCTCACCGTAGACGTCGAGACACGGGACGGTCGGGCGGTTGTACATTCCGGCATTGACGAAGACCGGGTCGATGCCTGAGAGATGAACCATCGATCTGGTGATCACCGCCGGCGTCGGGCAGTTCGTCGGGGTGTTGGGTTTGTAGTTCACCGAGGTGATCGCACCGGTTGCGATCAGTTCGGCGTCCAGGATCGGGGTGAACACCGTCCGTTCGGGCGTGGACCCGGCCCCGGATATGCCCGGGACTGTGGAAAGAGCGGTGTTGCCGAGGACGGCCGCAAAAAGCGGCTTTGAGAACTCGATCGGGAGATTGTCAGAGAGAAATGCCATATCAATGTATATATGGGACAGCCCAAAAAAGTTTGATGGTGATCGTCTGTCCTGTTCTCACCTTCATGCTCCGATCGCGTAGAGGGTGTCGGGCTCGTTCATCTGGAGCCAGTATCCTTCGGCCGGGTACATCTGACGGTCGTCGCCGTGGCGTCCGGTGGCGCCGCGGATGATCGAGACGCCGTATGCCTGCCGCCCTGCGTCGTA
>JASGMW010000082.1 GCA_030156225.1 Methanofollis sp. | reverse complement strand
GTCGCAGTTGATGGACCGCACCGACCGGATGAGCGTGCTCTCCCACCTGCGGCGCGTCATCTCCCCGCTCTCGCGGTCCCAGCCGCACTTCGAGGCCCGCGACCTGCACCCCACCCAGTGGGGGCGGATCTGCCCCTCCGAGACGCCGGAAGGTCCGAATTGTGGCCTCGTGAAAAACTTCGCCCAGATGGTGGAGATCTCGAAAGGTTATGACAATACTGAAGAAGTCAAGAACGTCTTTTACAACCTCGGCGTCGAACCGCTGACCATGGGGAGGGGGGGACCATGACAAAATCACGCGTTTTTCTTGACGGGTCCCTGATCGGACTTGTCGAGAACCCGGAAGATGTCGTCGAAAAAGCGCGCGCAATGCGCCGCCACGGCGCGATCTCTCCCGAGGTGAACATCGCCTACGAAGAGTTCAACGGCGACGTGGTCATCAATACCGACCGCGGCAGGGCCAGGCGGCCGCTGATCGTGGTCAGGGAGGGAAAGCCCCTGATCACCAACGCAGACCTCACCCTGCTCCAGAACGGTGAGAACACCTTCGGAGACCTGGTGCAGCGCGGCCTGATCGAGTTCGTCGATGCCGAAGAGGAAGAAAACCTCTATATTGCCATCCGCGAGGAGGAGATCACCCCCGAGCACACCCACCTCGAGATCGATCCCTCCCTGATCCTGGGGATCGGCGCCGCCCACGTCCCCTTCCCGGAGCACAATGCATCGCCCCGCGTCACCATGGGTGCGGGCATGGTGAAGCAGGCGCTCGGTTTTGCGGCGGCAAACATGAAACTGCGGCCGGATACCAGATCCAACCTTCTCCACTACTGCCAGAAGCCGATGGTCTATACCCAGGCCTCCGACCTGATCGGGTCAGACGACCGGCCGGCCGGCCAGAACTTCGTCGTCGCCATCCTCTCGTACGAAGGCTACAACATCGAAGACGCACTCATCTTCAACAAGGCCTCGATCGAGCGCGGTCTCGGCCGATCCCACTTCTTCAGAACCTATGAGGGCGAAGAACGCCGGTACCCCGGCGGTCAGATCGACCACATCCAGATCCCGGACGAAGAGGTCTCGGGCGCTCACGGCGCCGAGTATTATCAGAGCCTCGACGACGACGGGGTCATCAACCCCGAGACAGTCGTCCATGAAAAGGACGTGCTCATCGGCAAGACTTCACCGCCGCGGTTTCTCGAAGAACCGAGCGGCGAATTGATCTCCGTCGAAAAGCGGCGCGACACCTCGGTGACGATGCGCTCGAACGAGCACGGCATCGTGGACACCGTGATCATCACCGAGGGCGAGAACTCCTCGCGCCTGGTGAAGGTCAGGACCCGCGATCTCAGGGTGCCCGAGGTCGGCGACAAGTTCGCATCTAGACACGGTCAGAAAGGCGTCGTCGGATGGATCGTCCCGCAGGAAAACATGCCCTTCAACGAGATGGGCATCGCGCCCGATCTCGTCATCAACCCGCACGCCGTCCCCAGCCGCATGACCATCGGGCACATGCTCGAAATGATCGGCGGCAAGGTCGGCGCACTCGAAGGGCACCGGATCGACGCCACCCCGTTCAGGGGCGAACGCGAAGAAGACATGCGCCAGTCCCTCAAAAAACTCGGTTTCTCGCATACCGGGCGCGAGGTGATGTACGACGGGTTCACCGGCAAACAGTTCCACGCCGACATCTACATGGGCGTGATCTACTACCAGAAACTCTACCATATGGTCTCCTCGAAGATGCACGCGCGGTCTCGCGGTCCGATCCAGGTGCTCACCAGGCAGCCGACCGAAGGGCGTGCCCGCGAGGGCGGTCTGCGTTTCGGGGAGATGGAGCGCGACGTGATGATCGGCCATGGCGCTGCAATGGCACTGAAAGAGCGTCTGCTCGACGAGTCCGACAAGGTGCAGCAGTATGTCTGTGCAAAGTGCGGCATGGTGGCGATGCTTGATCGGAAACGGAACATCACCCGCTGCCTCAACTGCGGCTCAGAAACCGACATCTATTCAGTGGAGATGAGTTACGCCTTCAAACTCCTGCTCGACGAGATGAAGAGCATGGGAATCGCACCGCGTCTGCGGCTTGAGGACATGGTATAAAGGGGGGATAGCATATGACAAGTCCGAAGAGAATTGGAAAGATCGAGTTCGGCCTCCTCTCGCCCAAGGAGATCCGTCAGATGAGCGTGCGAAAGATCATCTGGGCGGACACCTACGACGACGACGGATACCCCTATTCGCAGGGGTTGATGGACCTTCACCTCGGCGTCATCGACCCGGGCATGCGGTGCAAGACCTGCGGCCAGAAGGCCAGCGATTGCCCCGGGCACTTCGGCCACATCGAACTCGCAAAACCGGTGATCCATGTCGGCTACACCCGGCTGATCAGAAAACTCCTCCGCGTCTCGTGCTGGAATTGCGGCAGGCTCCTCCTCTCGCCCGAAGAGATTACGAAGATCGTCGGGACCGAAGAAGACGAGAGCGGCGACCTTGTCACCGAGAAGGATATCAAAAAGGAGCGCGTCTGTCCGTACTGCGGCGAGCAGCAACTGAAGGTGAACTTCGAGAAGCCGACGACCTTTTCCGAGGTCGTGGTCGAGGAGAACGGGAAGAAGGGGGAGCACAAACTCACCCCGGCGGATATCCGCGCGCGGCTCGAACGGATCCCGGACGAGGACCTCAGGCTGCTCGGGATCAATCCGGACGTCGCCCGGCCCGAGTGGACGATCCTGACCGTGCTGCCGGTGCCGCCGGTGACCATGCGCCCCTCGATCATCCTGGAGAACGGCCAGCGCTCTGAGGACGATCTCACCCACAAACTTGTGGACATCATCAGGATCAATCAGCGCTTCAAGGAAAACCAGGACGCCGGTGCCCCGCAGTTGATCATCGAGGACCTCTGGGAACTCCTGCAGTACCACGTCACCACCTACATGGACAACGAGGTGGCCGGGTGCCCGCCGGCGCGGCACCGCTCGGGCCGCCCCTTAAAGACCCTGTCCCAGCGGCTGAAAGGAAAGGACGGGCGGTTCAGAGGATCGCTTTCAGGCAAGCGCGTGAACTTCTCCGCACGTACCGTCATCTCTCCTGACCCGTTCCTCGACGTGAACCAGGTCGGCGTGCCCCTTGCGATCGCGAACGAGATGAGCGTGCCGGTGCGGGTGACAAACTACAATATGGAGATCGCCCGCTCTTACACGCGTAACGGCGTCGAGCGCAAGACCCTGAACGATCCCCCGGGCGCAAACTACGTGATCCGCCCGGACCAGAGACGCATCCGCATTTCCGAGGAGAACAAAAATGACGTCGCCGACCAGCTCGAAACCGGATGGACGGTCGAGCGCCAGCTGCGGGACGGAGACGTCGTTCTCTTCAACCGTCAGCCGTCTCTTCACCGGATGTCGATCATGGCCCACCACATCAAGATTATGGAGGGCAAGACTTTCAGGCTGAACCCTGCGGTCTGCCCGCCGTACAACGCCGACTTCGACGGGGACGAGATGAACCTCCATGTCCCGCAGACCGAAGAGGCGATGGCCGAGGCCGAGATCCTGGTGAACGTGGAGGAGAACATCCGTTCGCCCCGTTTCGGCGGGCCGATCATCGGCGGCATCCACGATCACATCTCAGGGATCTTCCTGCTGACCCACGAGGCCCGCTGGTTCACGAAGGACGGGGTGCTCTACCTCCTGAAGCATGCCGAGATCGAACACCTGCCCGATCCCGGAAAGGTGGAAAACGGCGTGGCCTACTGGAGCAACAAACAGGTCTTCTCGGCGATCCTTCCGGACGGGATCAACATGATCTTCAGATCGTCCTCCTGCAAGCACTGCGACACCTGCAAGAAGGAACTCTGCGACCAGGACACCTACATAAAGATACGGGACGGCGAACTGATCACCGGCACTATCGACAAAAAAGCGATAGGGGCCTTCGACGGCGAGATCGTGAACCGGATCATCCGCCAGTACTCGCAGAAGAGAGCCGCCGGATTCATCAACGACGTAACCAGGCTCTCGATCCGGGCGATCATGTTCGACGGGTTTTCCTTTGGTATCGACGACGAGGACCTGAGCAAGACCGAGTACGGCCTGATCGAGGAGGTGCTGGACAGCGCCGAGAAGGATGTCCACCGCCGGATCCAGATCTACGAGGACGGACAGCTCGAGCCGATGCCCGGCCGTACCGAAGAAGAGACTCTCGAAATGCAGATCATGCAGGTGCTCGGCAAGGCACGTGACCGGACCGGCGAGATCGCGTCCCGCCACCTCGGTCTCTCGAATTCGGCCGTGGTGATGGCCGTCTCCGGCGCCAGAGGTTCGATCCTGAACCTGACCCAGATGGCCGGGTGCGTCGGACAGCAGTCGGTGCGTGGCGAACGTATCGTCCGCGGCTACGACCAGCGGACCCTGCCGCACTTCAAGCGGGGCGACCGCGGAGCGGCGGCGCACGGATTCGTCCGTTCGTCGTACAAAAAAGGTCTCAACCCGACCGAGTTCTTTTTCCACGCTATCGGCGGGCGTGAAGGTCTCGTGGACACGGCGGTCAGGACGTCGCAGAGCGGGTACCTGCAGCGGCGGATGATCAACGCCCTGCAGGATCTGAAAGTGGAGTACGACCGTTCGGTGCGCACGACCGGCGGGCGCATCCTCCAGTTCAAATACGGCGAGGACGGCACCGACCCGGTGAAGAGCAACTACGGCGCACCCGTGGACGTGAAAGGCGTGATCGAGAACGTGCTCAAGGAGGAGGTCTGATGGATGAATCGATGCTGGAGACGATCCATGCAACTGATCTCCCGGAGGCGACAAAGAACGAGTTGATCAGGAGCCTCGAAAACAAGCAGATCGACGACGAAGCGTTCGAGGCGATCATGAAGGGTGTCTGGACGGAGTTCGCCACGACCAGGATCGAACCCTGCGAGGCATGCGGGGTCATCGCCGCCCAGTCCCTCGGGGAGCCGGGCACGCAGATGACGATGCGTACCTTCCACTATGCAGGTGTGGCCGAGATCAACGTCACACTCGGCCTGCCCCGTCTGATCGAGATCATGGACGCCCGCAAGGAGCCCTCGACCCCGACGATGACCATCCATCTCGATGCAGAGTACGCCATTGACCGGGACAGGGCCCGCGAGGTCTCGTGGCAGATCGAAGCGGCGCCTCTCCACGAGTTCGGCGACATCGTCACCGACATGGCGAATATGAAGGTGGAGATGCGCCTGAATCCACAGGTCTGCGAGAAGAGGAAGATCGCCATGGCCGAGATCATGGAGCGGGCCCAGCAGAAGATCCGCGATCGCCGCCACTACCGGGACTTTGAGTCCGACGCCAGCCCGGCCGATGGGTTGATCGTCTTCACGCCCAAAAACGAGAGTTATCAGAATCTCTTCCAGCTGGCTGATCACGTGCGCAACGTGATCGTGCAGGGTATCGACGATATTGAGCGCGTCGTTGTCCGGAAAGAGGGGGGAGAGTATATACTTTATACTGAAGGCTCCAACATTAAGGATGTGTTCGAGATCGAGGGTGTCGACACCACCCGGACCCGCACGAACAATATCAATGAGATTTCCCAGATCCTCGGGATCGAGGCGGCGAGGAACGCCATCATCGACGAGATGAAGAGCACTCTCGGCGAGCAGGGTATCTCAGTTGATGTGCGTCATATCATGCTCATTGCCGATATGATGTGCATGGACGGCGAGGTCAAGCAGATCGGACGGCACGGTATTGCAGGCGAGAAAGAAAGCGTGCTTTCCCGTGCCGCATTCGAGGTGACGGTGAACCACCTCCTCGACGCGGCGGTTGCAAACGAAACCGATATCCTCAACGGCGTGACCGAGAACGTCATCGTCGGTCAACCGATCCAGATGGGTACCGGGGATATCAAGTTGATCGCCAAACCCGTAAACCAGGAGAATTGATATGGACTTTAACGAGTCTTTGAGAAGAGCCATAAAAACCGGAAAGGTCTTCCTTGGACAGAACTCAACCGAAGAATGTGTCAATGCCGGAAATGCCCAGCTTGTGGTAATCGCCCGGAATTGTCCCGCAGAATTCAAAGAAGCAATGCTGGCCCGTGAAGGTGTCTCGACCTATGTCTATGAGGATTCGGGCAAGCAGCTCGGGAAAGCGTGCGGAAGGCCGCATGTAGTCAGTGCACTCGCCATCGTCGAGGCCGGCGATTCGGATATCCTCAGCATCAAGAGGGCGTAGATGGCAGAGATCAAGTTAACAGAAGATTGCATGCGGCTGATCTCCCAGTTCGAGAACATGACCGGCGCAGGGAGCCGCGACTGCATCATCGACGAACGGAACGACCGTATCATCTTTGTCATCAATCCTGGCGATATGGGTCTTGCGATCGGAAAGAAAGGCGCCACCATCAAGAAAGCGTCGGACACGTTCGGGAAGCGGATCGAGGTCGTCGAGTACTCCGCCGATCCCGAACAATTTCTAAAAAACTGTTTCCTGCCCGCTCAGGTCACTTCGATCACCTTTTCGACGAACGAAGACGGAGAGAAGGTCGCCCTCGTTGATGTGAAGCCGGATGACCGGGGGCTTGCAATCGGCAAGGAAGGAAAGAATATCTTCAAGGCGAAGAGACTCGCCGGACGTCAGCACGACATCGCCGACGTCCAGCTTGTCCAGGACGACGAAGGCTTCTAACCCCCTCTCTTTTTCGGCGATCTGTGATGCCGCTGGTAAAGACCTGTTTATGCCTCACACACACCCGCGAACCACGCGGGCAAGCCGTTCCATCCCCTCGACGATGTTCGTTTCGTCGGCGTTCGAGAAGTTCAGCCTGATAGCATGCTCCCCGCCCCCGCCGGCATAGAAGGGAACGCCGGGCAGGACCGCAACGCCGTGACGAACGCCCTCACGGAAGATATCCATCGAGGAGACGCCGGGAGGCAGGAAGACCATCAGAAACATTCCCCCCTCCGGGGTGGTGCGGGCGACGCCGGCAGGGAGGCGGTCGTCGATGAGATCGCACATCGTCCGGCAGCGTTCGCCGTAGATCCGGGAGACACGCCGCACGTGGGCGTCGAGATCGGTGTCTGAAAGGTAGTGGTGGAGGACGACCTGGCAGAGGAAGTTGGAATGGAGGTCGGCCGCCTGCTTTGCGGCGTTGAACTGCTGCAGCACCGGAGGCGGGGCCAGGATCCAGCCGATACGCATGCCTGGAGCGACGATCTTCGAGAAGGACCCAGAAAGCACCGCACCGTCGGGGAGATATTTTTTCACCGGCGGACGCGGCGTTCCATCGAAGAAAAGTTCGCCGAAGGCGTCGTCCTCGTAAAAAAGCGTCCCGCTGCCGTCGAGCAGGCGGGCGATCTCCCGTCTGGCATCGTCCGGATAGGTGATCCCGGACGGGTTCTGGGAGTTGGGGATGCCGTAGAAGAACTTCGGGGCGCGGTTGTGGATCAGCGCCCCGAACGCCTCCATGTCCGGGCCTCGGTCTCCGAGAGGAACCGTACAGATCTCGGGCTCGTACAGGGAGAAGGCCTCGATGGCCCCGAGATAGCCGGGACGCTCCATGCCGACGGCGTCGCCGGGGTTGAGGAAGATCTTTGCCATCAGGTCAAGGCACTGCTGCGAGCCGTTGACGATCTGGATATCGTCCGCCTCCGCGGCGATCCCGAGGCGCCGGCGGTAACGAGCGGCGATGTACTCCCGCAACGGGCGGTAGCCGTCGGTCGTCGAGTACTGGAGGGCACAACGCCCCTCCTCCTCCATCACCGCACCGGCCGCGCGGGCGATCCCGTCCCGGTCGATGAGAGCGGCGTCCGGGAGCCCACCGGCAAAGGAGATCACCCCGGGTTCGCCAGACACCCGGAAGAGTTCATCGATAAACGATGCCGGCGCATGGATCATGCGATCGGCAAACCTGTAGTACGTCATGGCTGTCCTGTCGTCGCCGGGCCGGACCGGTCCGGAAACACTGATTCGATCTCGGCAAAGAGAGGGAAAAATCTATTCCCGGGATACCAGAGGCGCCGTGCACAGATGAAATCGGATCTAAAAAAAGAGTGATTCAGCGCCTCTTCATGATGAGGTATCCTCCGACGATGAGGGCTGCGACGATGACGACGATCAGGGCGATCCAGGTCGTCGGGACGCCGGTGCCGGGCTCTGTTGCGGGAGTGGGTGCGGTCGTGACAACAACTGGCGTCGTCGTCGT
>JASGMW010000081.1 GCA_030156225.1 Methanofollis sp. | reverse complement strand
GCCATACCTTTTTCTGTGACATCCAAGCAGGCAAACCTCGAAGCGAAACGGATCGTCGGGATCGCCGCCGCCGGAGAGGTGGAGGACGGCATGGCGGTCGGCCTCGGCACCGGCTCGACGGCGAACTACGCGATCGTCAGGATCGGCGAACGGATACGGGAAGAAGGGATCGCGGTCGTCGGCGTGCCGACTTCCTATCAGTCCGCGATCAGGGCGCGCGCGGCCGGCATCAGGGTGGCGGACCTTGCCGACTACCCGGAGCTGGACCTGACCATCGACGGCGCCGACCAGGTGGACGTCGCCTTCAACCTGATCAAAGGGGGAGGGGCGGCGCATACGCGCGAGAAGTGCGTCGCCGACGTCTCTGCGCGGATCCTGATCGTCGTGGACGAGACAAAGGTCGCAGAACGCCTGACTGTCCCGGTCCCGGTCGAGGTCGTACCCTATGCGGCGACCCTTGCGGCACGGCGCGTCGGCAAACTTGGAGGCGATGCGGCGCTGCGGGAGGGCGTGAAGAAGGACGGCCCGGTGATCACGGACAACGGGAATTTCATTCTTGACTGCGCATTCGGAACGATCGAACACCCTGCGGGCCTTGAAGCCAGCCTGAACACGATCCCGGGCGTCCTGACCTGCGGGCTGTTTGCGGAATACACGGAAAAAATTACGGTAATGGTCGGGAGGAACGGAGAGTACAGAACCCTCACGAGATGAGATCGCGTGCCTTCTCAATGAGGGCAAGCTGGTTATCCACCTCTTTTTTCTTATTTTTCTCAATAATATCGATGATGTCGTTGATCGGCTTTGCAAGAGTGTAGATCTTCACCGGCCGACCCTTGCTCTCCGCCTTGCTCTCCCTGGAGTTGATCCACTTTTTCTCCTTGAGGAAGCGCATGGCGATGCTCACTTCGGGCTGGCGGAGATCGGTCCCGCGCTCGATTTCCCGGGAGGTCGCTTCATCGGTATTGGCGAGATAAACAAGCACTTTCGCCACATTGCGCTTAATCCCGATGTCCATGAGGAGGGTGGCGAACTCTTCTTCTTTCTGAGTAAAGTACAGGACTTCTTCTGCTTTCATAGTGTTCACCCGGTTCACGTAATATGTTATTATTTAAGGTATATGAATATTGCCAAGGGGTATATTTTAAAACGGATGCCCGGCGGTACAAATCGAAGACCGAACAACCCCATTTTTACATTCCCATCGAAACCGACGGGACGCACAGTGACCCCCCACCCTGAAACAGGTGGGATTCTCATCTAATATAATGATTTTATAATTAAAAAAGGTATAGCTCAGAGGAGTCCGAGGTTCGAGAGATCGGCAATGATCTTCCTGACGGCAAGTTTTGCGTCTTCCGGCTTCTTGCCTCCCGTAATGATCAGTTTGCCGGAGCCGAACAGAAGGACCACCACCTTCGGGTCTTCAAGGCGGTAGACGAGGCCGGGGAACTGTTCGGGCTCATACTCGATCCGGTCGAGGTTGAAACCGATGGCAATTTTGTTGAGGTTGATGGGCTTTCCGAGGTCTGCAGAGGTGACGATGTTCTGGATGGTGTAGGTGAGTTCCGCGTCGATATCGATGCCGAGACCGCGGAGCTTCCCCCCCAGGATCTCAAGGCCCTTGCTGAGACTTTCCACGCTCTTCGCCCCGGTCAGGACGACTTTGCCCGAACCAAAGACGAGAGCGGCAATCTTTGGGTCCTGCATCCTGATGACCACGCCGGGAAAGCGCTTTTTGTTGTAGTCGGCGCCCTCTATCCTGGACGAGATTACCGGAAGGTCTAAAGAATCGGTTACTTTTGCGGAAGCAACAATGTTTTCTATTTTCAGGGATTCCTCCGGGGTACCGTGCATGTTTATAAATGACGTAAAAAAGATATATAAAGAGTGGGGTTGTCAGTCTTCAAGCGTGGAGGTGTCGCCGGGGTCCATTCCAAGTTCTTTTGCCTTGAGCACCCGCCGCATGATCTTGCCGCTCCGCGTCTTTGGGAGCGAATCGACGAATTCGATCTCGGCGGGCATGGCAATCGGGCCGACGGTCATGCGCACGTGGTAGCGGAGGTCGGACTTCAACCGGTCACTTTCTGTATATCCCTCTTTGAGGATGACGAATGCCTTGATCTGATTCCCCTTCATGGGGTCGGGAATCCCGATCACCGCCGCCTCGGCGGCCGCTTCGTGAGAGATAAGGGCCGATTCCACCTCGGCCGTGCCGATGTTGTGACCTGACACGATGAGCAGGTCGTCGGCCCGGCCGATCACCATGATGTTCCCGTCATGCCCCTTCACCGCGAGATCGGTCGCCGTGTACAGGTTGTCGAGGGTAGACCAGTATTTTCGATAGCGTGCGTCGTCGTTGTAGACGGTGCGCAGCATTGAAGGCCACGGCCGTTTGATGGCCAGAAACCCTCCGTTGCCTGATTCCACCGATTTTCCGTCCATGTCGACGACGTCGGCGACGACACCCGGGATCGGTTTGCCGGCAAAGCCCGGGCGCATCGGTTCGCCGACCATCGTGGTGATCATGTGCATCCCGGTCTCGGTCTGCCACCAGGTGTCGACGATCGGACAGCGGTCCTTTCCGATGTGGTGATAGAACCACTCGAAGGCCTCGGGGTTGAGAGGTTCGCCGACCGAGGCCAGGATCCTGAGCGAGCTGAGGTCGTACCTGTCGGACCACTGCTCGCCGATGCGCATGAACATCCTGATCGCGGTCGGTGCGGTGTAGAAGATTGAAACGCCGTAGTCGCGGATCAACTTCCACCAGATGCCGTGGTCCGGGAAATCGGGCGTCGTCTCGGTGAAAAAGACCGTTGCCCCGTTGAGCAGGGGGCCGTAGACCACATAGGAGTGCCCGGTGATCCACCCCGGATCGGCGGTGCACCAGTAGACATCGTCTTCCTTGACGTCGAGGACGTATTTCGTCGTGTACTGGGTGCCAACCGCATAGCCGCCGCAGGCATGGATGATCCCTTTCGGGGAGCCGGTCGTGCCGCTGGTATACAGGAGGAAAAGCGGGTCCTCGGCGTCCATCACCTCGGGCTCGCAGCAGTTCGACTCCCGCTCAAGCAGTTCGTAGAAATCGAGTTCGATCTCAGAGTGGAGTTCGACCCCGGGGATGCCCCGGCGGTGGACGATGATCGCCTCGACGCTCGGGGCGTTGACGACGGCCTCCTCGACGATAGGCTTGAGCTGGATCTCCTTTCCCCGCCGCATCGAGACGTCCGAGGTGATCACCACCTTCGATCCCGAGTCCCTGATACGCTGGTTGAGAGCGTTGATGCCAAAACCGCCAAAGACGACCGAGTGAACGGCGCCGATGCGGGCGCAGGCGAGCATGGCGATCACCTGCTCGGGCACGACCGGCATGTAGATGCAGACGCGGTCCCCTTTTTTCACACCGATCCGTTTCAGCGCGTTTGCAAATGCACAGACGTTGCGAAGGAGCTGGCTGTAGGTGTAGGCCTTCTCCTCCCCCTGTTCCCCCCTCCAGAAGAGGGCCACCTTGTTTGCCCGTCCATCCCGTACGTGACGGTCAAGACAGTTGTGGGTGATATTGAGTTTTCCGTTGAGAAACCATCGGGCATAGGGAAAATTCCACTCCATCACCCGATCGAACGGTTCGAACCATTCGATTTCGGCTGCACGCTCTCTCCAGAAGCCGTCGGGATCGGCAAGAAACCGCTGGTAAGCTTCTTCATAGTCTCCGATCCACGATCGCTCCCTGTACGAGGCGTCGGGCCGGTAATATTTCGGGGCCTCCAGAGGCACGGCAAAATCCTGTTCTGTCATGGTCGCCTCAAAATTTACATGATCAATAGTGATGATTTATTAAATATTTTGTGGTCACGCAAAAAATAGGGTGATTTTGTAAATACAGGCAATTATATCCTGATTTACTCCCGGCACCAGGATAATACATGATCATCCATGTAAAAATCGCGCAGCCGGCAATTACACGGTGTTTTTTTTAAATAACGAGATTTTATCGTTGAAATTACCCTGCCCCCTGAAAAAGCCCGGGTATAAGGGCAAAATATTCGGCGATTGCCGACACCGGGTTCAACAAATTCAAAAAACACTTAAAGAATGACTTTGAGACTATGATTACAATCCAGTAAATCTTTCACATCTCTGCATGTACGAGATATTATCGGACCAGGCACCGCTGATTCCTGATATCCCCACATTGTGCATCCAAACGGTCAGGAGTAAATTGCTGCGGTTCAGTCATGTTACCAGTATCTGCGAGGAAATACCATGGCAAAAAGAATGTTAAGTGAGGCTGAGGGGTATGAACTCTTTCAGAAGTACGGCGTTCCAACCCCCGCATTCAAGATTGTCACGGGTGCTGATGAAGCCGCAGAGGCGGCATCGGAGATCGGCTATCCTGTCGTGATGAAGATCATCTCCCCTCAGATCGTGCATAAGAGCGATGCAGGTGGAGTGATTGTAGGAATTTCAGGGGTGGAAGAGGCGAAAAAGGCCTTCAACCGGATCGTCTCGTCCGCAAAGGAGTATAACCCGGACGCGGAGATCCACGGCGTCATCGTTGAGGAGATGGCCAGGCCCGGTCTCGAACTCATTCTGGGCGGGAAGACCGACCCGGCCTTCGGCAAGGTGATCACCTTTGGCATGGGCGGAACCCTGGTCGAGTTGATGAAGGACGTCACCCTGCGTATCCTTCCGATCCATGAATCCGAGATCAGGACCATGGTAAAGGAGATCAACGCCTACCCCCTGATCAGCGGCTACCGTGGCATGAAACCGAGGGATGAAGAGACCCTGATCTCCATCATCACCGGTGTCGCCCGGTTCTTCGAAGAAAATCAGACCGTGATGGAGTTCGACATCAACCCGCTCAGGCTGTACGAGAGCGGGGCCTGCGCGGTGGACGCCAGGATCATCGTGGACGAAGACTACCGCCCGGCCGGCAGGAAAAAGCGGAAAATGGTCCCGCCCGAATATTTCACCCCCAGATCGGTCGCCGTCATCGGCGCCTCTTCCGACTCGAAAAAGATGGGGTATGCCGTCCTGCACAACCTCCTCCACTTCCCCGGCCAGATCTATCCGGTGAACAACAAACGCGTTGAGGTGCAGGGGCTCAGGTCGTACCCGACTGTCACCGCCATTCCGAACCCGGTCGACCTGGCCGTGATCGCCGTGCCAGCCGTCCATGTGCCAAAGGTGATGCAGGAGTGCGGAGAGAAGGGCATCCCGCTGGTCGTGGTTATTACGGCAGGCTTCAGGGAGACCGGGCAGGAAGGAAAGGTGCTCGAAGACCGGATGATTGAGATCGCCCGGAGTTACAATATCAGGGTCGTCGGCCCGAACTGTCTCGGCCTGATCATCCCGCCCCGCGGTCTCGACACCACGTATGTCCACCAGTCCCCGAACCCCGGCAACATCGCCTTTATCTCCCAGAGCGGGGCGATCATCAACACCGTCGTGGACTGGAGCCTCACCCAGGATATCGGTTTTTCCGCGGTCTTTTCCGTCGGCAACCAGTCAGATCTCGACTTCCTCGATTATCTCCGTTTTGTGGAGCAGGACAAGAATACCAAAGCGGTCATCCTGTACGTCGAGCAGCTCACCGACGGCAGGGAGTTCATGGAGGTCGTCTCCGAGGTCGCCAGAAAAAAACCGATCGTCGCGATCAAATCGGGCTCGTCCCGGAAGGGGCAGCAGGCGGCGTCGTCCCACACCGGTTCGCTGTCGGGCTCGTACGAGGTCTATATGGAGGCCTTCCGCCGTTCCGGCGTGATCCCGGTGCGTGCGCTCAGAGGTGCATTCGAGGCCGCGGAACTGCTGGCGGCGCCGAGCGGGTACCTGAAGGGCCGCAGGGCGATCGTGATCACCAACGCCGGCGGCTTCGCCGTGCTGTCCTCAGACTACGCCGAAATGTACGGCATCCAGCTCATCGATCTCCCGGCCGAGATCATGGACGAGCTCAACGAGTTCCTCCCTGACTACTGGAGCCACGGCAACCCGCTCGACCTCCTGGGCGACGCCTCGGAGAAGCGGTTCGAGCAGGTCTTCGAGGTGCTCGCACGCCACGCCGACCTCTGGGACATCGCCTTTGTCGTCGGGTTCCCGAACCTCGTGCTCACTTCGGAAGGGCTTGCACGACAGGTGATCAGGTTCACCGAAAAGACCGAAAACCCGGTGATCGGCGCCTTCCTGGGCGGCGAGTCGATGGACGCCGGGATCAAACTCCTCAAGGAGCACCACATCCCGAACTTCGACGACCTCGAACAGACCTACAAAGTGGTCGGGCGCGTCGTCTGGCAGCGCTGCCGGGCGAAGTCGATCGGGTTGCCCTGAGACCGCACCCACCTTTTTTCCGGTGGACCGGCCGCCGGCATCTTTTCTAAAAATATGCCCTGTTGAAATCTCCATACGCCAGTTGGGGAATACGTCTCCGGTCCGGGTGGGGGCGGATCCGCTGCCTTCCTCATTCGCCCCGTCGCCTGCGGAGTGGCCAGGGAACGAGAGGACAGGAGGATCCGAAAAGAGGGATGGCCATCCCGCCCCCATCCCGAGGGGTGATGAAAAACCCCACCACCGCTTCTGTTCATGACAGCAGGATCGATCTCTCGCGGGACAAAGGATATTTCGGCGTGAAACCTCGCGCATCCATGAACAGGGCCATGCACAGAGCGGTCCGCGGTCATCCTCTTTTCGTCAGGGAGAAACGCAGGAACAAAGCAATCCACAGGGTGAGATCGCGGGTGGAACGACCGTTCGCCGTGATCAAAACGGTGTTCAACGCCGGGCACGCCAGGGTAACAACCTCTGCGCGAGCACACCTGAAGTGTCTCTTCTCCTGTTTCTCATTTGATCTGATACAGGTGCTGACGATAGAAAGACGACCGCCTGAGCGGTAACGATCGTTCTACGAACAAAAAAGAGGGGAAATGTACCCGGGAACGTCGGTGGTTCAACAGTATTGGGGGAGATGTGACGGGTTAATCGAAATTTTTTGAGGTTTTTCCGCTCTCATCCGGATCTTATCGGGGTTTGATCATCAGATACCGGAATAACACAGTTATGTTATTGCAAATTGTTTGATTTATATTATTAAATATGAAGTATAAAACTATATGTACTACCAGATCAGATCGTGCCTGTCGGGAGGCCTCTGCCCCCCGCAACGAACGACCCCCCCCGTATGGGAGGTAACGAATGAGAACAGATAAGATGTGCATGCTGACTGGCATGCTTGTGGTGCTGGCGGCGCTTGCGATGGCGGACCCGTGGATTGGAGGAGACCCCCTGGTCACTGCGAACGGTACGAGCGGGATGGTGTCCGGCGGTCTCTGGTTCGACGCGTATCCTGGATTCGACTATGCGTTCACGACCCCGATCGTGAAGAATTTCACCCTGCCGTGCAGTGCCGGAAACGTCGCATGGGCGCGGCTCTATGTGGACGCCTACATCGGAAACATGCAGAATAATTATCCCCTGAACACGACCGTGAAGTTCGACGGCGGTTCGGGCTACGAGACCCTGGGCTCGGAGATCATGAACACGGCCTACACCTTCCCGGAGGGCAGCGGCGCTGATGGGACAATCCGGATCAACGATCACTGCAACCGGGTGACGAGCGACTGCCTGATGTGGTACGACGTGACCGACAACATCGCCTCGTCGAGCGTCGCGGCGCGCGTGCACACGGCCAGGCCGGACGGCAACCGTTCGACGGCCGGGTGAAGATGATCACGCTGGTGGTGGCGTATAATGATCCTTCGTCCGAACGTATGACATATTACTGGGTGAACCAGGGCCACGACACCGACTCGTATGTTGCCGATGATGAGGGATATTCCTACATCGGAGAGACCGACTTCGACACGTCGGGGATCACGGCTGATGAAGCAACTCTCACGGCCATCTACCTGGCGAATTACAACGGAAATTACACCTTCAACGGCACCGCCCTGCCATGGAGCAACCCGCAACAGGGTTCGTACTTCGGGTACCAGAGCTGGAACGTCACCGGCTACATCACCGGGGGAGACAGTACGATGACATTTGACCGGAACGCCACCGATTCTGGATCATACAGCGGCTATTTCAAGATCCCGCTCGCCCTGCTGACGGTGGAGGAGGAGGAGTGATAAATGCCTCTCTGAGACCTGAATAACACACAATGTGCAACAGACCCTCAAGCGTCTTCTCTTGTAGTGGTGAGTCATGCCTCAAATGTCGGACCTTTCGAGACCCCTGATCACGCACCTCAAGCCGAGGCAATGGACAGGAACACCGGCCATCTCCGCCCCTCGCCTCTCTTCATCAGGGGGGATCCGGGGGGGTCTCCCCCCGGCGCGAGAGAAGGACGAAACGTTCTTCGTTTTTCTGTGGGGCGGCCGTT
>JASGMW010000080.1 GCA_030156225.1 Methanofollis sp. | reverse complement strand
CACAAAGGCGAACCTCAGGGAGGTGCGCAAGATGATCGGCATCGTCTTCCAGAACCCGGACGACCAGGTCTTCTCCCCGACGGTGGAGCAGGACATCGCGTTCGGACCGGCAAACCTCGGGCTCGACGAAGAGACGGTACACCACCGGGTCGAGAGCGCAATGCGTCTCCTCGCCCTCGAAGACCTGCGCACGCGCCCCCCCCACCAGCTCTCAGGCGGAGAGAAGAAGAGGGTGGCGATCGCAGGCATCCTTGCGATGGAACCACAGGTGCTCGTCCTCGACGAACCGACCGCCGGGCTCGACCCCCGGGGAGTCGCAGACCTCGTCGGTTTTGTCAACACCCTGCCCGAACGCTTCGGCATGACGGTGATCTTCTCCACGCACCACCTCGACCTGGTCCCTGAACTGGCCGACTACGTCTATGTGATGGACCGCGGCGAGATCGCAGCGCAGGGAACGGTCCCCGCAATCTTCTCGCAGCCCGACCTGCTGACGCGCACCCACCTCGACATCCCGGTGCTCCAGCAGTTGATGCGTTCGCTCCGCGAGGCCGGCGTGCCGCTCGGCGAAGGTTACACCTACAGAGAGGTCGAAGCGGCGTTTGCGGAGGCGTACCGGGGACGGCCATGATCGAGGAACTCTTCTCCATCGAGCAGTCGGCACAGGGCACAAGCGCAGTCCACCGGTGCGACGCACGGGTGAAGATCCTGATCACGCTCGCCGTGATCGTCACGGTGGTCGCCTTCCCGTACACGACGGCGGTCTATCGTTTCGGCGCTGTGATCCTGCTTTTTTTCGCCGCCCTCTGGGCGATCTCCGGGTTATCCCCGGTCATCTATCTCAAGCGCTTCCTCCTGATCCTCCCGTTCGGCTTCTTCCTGATATTCTTCCAGATATTCTTTGAAAATCCGCATTACGCAGTGTTTCACCCGCTGCTCACCCTGCCCTTCGGCATCGCCGTCTATGTCGAGTCGGTAGAGTTCGCCTCCATCCTGGCAGTGAAGTTCCTGGCCTGCATCTCCTTCATCATCCTCTTCTCCTCGACGACGACGATGCAGGAAATGCTCGAAGGTGCCGGACGCCTGGGCATGCCGCCCGAGTTCACTCTCGTTCTCGGAATGATGGTCCGCTATCTCTTTCTCTTTGCACGGATCTACCAGCGGGTGAAGGCGTCGCTCGAAACCAGATGCTTCGACGCCCTCGACCGTGCCCTGCCGTACCGCTACCGCCTGCAGATGCTCGCCTACACCGTCGGGACGATCTTCCTCCGCTCCTTCGAGCAGGGAGAGCGGACCTATACAAGCATGCTCTGCCGCGGCTACGGGAAGGACTCATACCTCTTCATCAGGAAAAAACCGTTACTCAGGTTTGAATGGGCGTTTCTGGCCTTTGGCCTCATCTTTGTCCCGGCGACCGCGGTGGCGGCATGGCTCTTCTGAGACCGGGCACTGATACCTTTTTTACCGGAGAAGGTAATTTTCCATCAATGGAAAGCAAATTCGGGAGGGGTTTTGTGATCCCCCTCATGGCGCTCGGCAGGCACTTCGCCCTCCCGCCCGAGCAGGCATTTTACGGCGCGGCCGACCACCTCGACGAACTGATCGTGCCGGCGCAGTTTGCCGGCACCCGGATCGAGAGCCTCGTTGAGCAACTCAGGAAAAAAGTGATCTGGCACCAGCCCGGCAGCATGGACCGGGAGGCCGCCGCCGAGGTCAGGGCGGTCCTGCAGAAGCTCCTTGTAGAAGTGGACCTGGCCCTCGGCATCGCGGACCCGCAGATCGGAACCTATGACTGACGATAAAAAAGTGGAGTACCTTAAAGTGGTTTCACGCCCAATGTGTAATGTGAATTCACGAGCTTCGCGTCCCTTATTTTTCCACGGAGGGTATTCATGAGCACCCCCTATGACGCCTCCCACATCACCGTGTTAAAGGGCCTCGAGCCGGTGCGCGAGCGTCCTGCCATGTATATCGGGAGCACCGATACGCGGGGTCTTCACCACCTGGTCTACGAGGTGGTCGACAACTCCATCGACGAGGCGCTTGCAGGCTTTTGCGACCGGATCAGCGTATCTCTCGGCACCGACGGTTCGTGCACGGTCGTGGACAACGGCCGGGGCATCCCGGTGGATACGATGAAAAACGGCAGGAGCGCCCTCGAAGTGGTGCTCACCGTCCTCCACGCCGGCGGCAAATTCGACAAGAACACCTATCAGGTCTCCGGCGGCCTGCACGGCGTCGGCGTCTCGGTCGTCAACGCCCTTTCCACGACACTCTGCGCTGCCGTCCACCGCGACGGCAGGATCTATGAGATCGTCTTCTCCCGCGGCGCGGTGATCGGCCCGATCCATTCCAGAGAGGAGAGCGTCGAAGAGATGAAGGCCAGGTACGTCCGGACGTACGGTGCGGAAGGAGACTGGGGGGAGATCGAGGAGCGCAACGCGTTTCTCGAACGCTTCGGCGCGCGCCTCTCCGGGACCACGATCTCGTTCATCCCCGACGAGACGATCTTCGAGACCGTCACCTTCGACTACGACGTGCTCGCCCACCGGATGCGGGAACTCGCATTCCTGAACTCCGGGCTGTCCATCTCGATCAGGGACGAACGTTCGGCCGACGCCGACCGCTACTGCTATGAGGGCGGGATCGTCGAGTTCGTCCGTTATATCTGCGAGAACGCCGAAAAGATCCACGAGAACGCGATCGCCTTCGACCGGAAGGACGAAGAGCACCTGACCGAGGTGGAGGTCGCCATCCAGTACACGAACACCTTCAAGGAGCAGATCTACACCTTCGTGAACTCGGTGAACACCCGCGAGGGCGGGACGCACCTCGAGGGATTCAGGAGCGCGATCACGCGGGCGATCAACAACTCGGCGAAGAAAAACAACCTCCTCAAAAACGGCGCTTCGGTCAGGGGCGACGACGTCAGGGAAGGTCTCAACGCCGTCATCTCCATAAAAATCGCAAACCCCCAGTTCGAAGGGCAGACAAAGATGCGCCTCGGCAACTCCGCTGTCAGGGGCATCGTCGATTCTCTTGTCTACTCTTCACTCACCGAATTTTTCGAGGAGAACCCGAAGACCCTGCAGGCGATCGTGATTAAGGCCCTGCTCGCCGCACGGGCCCGCGAGGCGGCGCAGAGCGCCCGTGACCTCGCCCGCCGGAAGAGCACCCTGGAAAGCGGCGGTCTGCCCGGCAAACTCGCCGACTGCTCAGAGCGCGATCCTGCAAAGAGCGAACTGTATATCGTGGAGGGGGACTCTGCGGGTGGGTCGGCAAAACAGGGGCGCGACCGCAGATTCCAGGCGATCCTGCCCCTCAGGGGGAAGATCCTCAATGTGGAGAAGGCCGCCCCCCACAAAATTTTCAAGAATGCCGAGATCCAGGCGCTCATCTCCGCGATCGGCACCGGTGTCGCCGAACACTTCGATATTTCCCGGGCCCGGTACCACCACATCGTCCTGATGACCGATGCCGATGTGGACGGGGCGCACATCACGACACTTCTCCTGACCTTTCTCTTCAGGTACATGCCCGAACTCATCGAACACGGCTTCATCTACATCGCCCAGCCCCCCCTCTTCAGGGTGGCGCGGGGCAAGAAAGAGGAGTACGCCTACCGCGAGGAGGATATGAAGGAGATCATGGCTTCCATGGGGGAGAAGGGCACCAGCGTCCAGCGTTACAAGGGTCTCGGCGAGATGAACGCCGGGCAGCTCTGGGAGACGACGATGGACCCGGCGCACCGGGTGCTCAAACAGGTGCGGATCGAGGACGCCATCTACGCAAACGAGATCTTTGAAAAACTGATGGGGGACGATGTGGAGCCCAGAAAGGAATTTATCAGGAGACACGCGCAGGAGGTGAAGAACCTTGACATCTGAGGACGCGATGGATCGCCATTCCATCATCCCGGTCACCATCGAGAACGAGATGAAGTCCTCGTACATCGATTACGCCATGTCGGTGATCATCGGCCGGGCGATCCCTGATGTCCGCGACGGCCTCAAGCCGGTCCATCGCCGCATCCTGTACGGGATGTGGGAGATGGGCACCACCCACGACAAACCGACGAAGAAGAGTGCAAGCATCGTCGGCCACGTGATGGGTAGATATCATCCCCACGGTGACGCCTCCATCTACGACACCCTCGTCAAGATGGCGCAGCCGTTCAGCTACCGGTATATGCCGGTAGAGGGGCAGGGCAACTTCGGCTCCATCGACGGCGATTCCGCCGCGGCGATGCGGTACACGGAGGCACGCCTCAACCCCATCGCCGAGGCGATCCTCGAGGATCTCGATAAAGAGACGGTCGACTTCATCCCGAACTTCGACGAATCCACGAAAGAGCCGACCGTGCTCCCTGCAAAGGTGCCGAACCTGCTCGTCAACGGCTCGTCCGGGATCGCCGTGGGTATGGCGACGAACATGCCGCCGCACAACCTCGGCGAGGTCTGCGACGCCCTCTGCGCCTATATCGACAACCCCGCGATCGGCGTCGACGACCTGATGCGGCATATCCCGGCCCCGGACTTTCCGACCGGCGGCGTGATCATGGGCACGGCCGGGGTGCGCGAGGCCTATCTCACCGGTCGCGGCAGGGCCGTTGTCAGGGGCGTCGCCGAAATCGAAGAGGAGGGGCGGACTCCCAGGATCATCATCTCGGAGATCCCGTATCAGGTGAACAAGGCGAACCTCGTTGAGCAGATCGCAGGTCTCGTCCGGGAGAAGCGGATCGAGGGGATTTCTGACCTCCGCGACGAGTCGGACAAGGACGGGATCAGGGTCGTCGTCGAGCTGAAGCGCGACGCCATGCCGCAGGTCGTTCTGAACCAGCTCTACAAGCACACGCCTCTCGAAAACACTTTCGGGATCAACAATCTCGCCATCGTGGACGGAAAGCCCCTGACCCTCAGCCTCCCGCAGATCCTGGAGCATTTCCTCGACCATCGGATCGAGGTCGTGCGCAGGCGTTCTGAGTTCGACCTGCGCAAAGCGCAGGAGCGGGTGCACATCCTCAACGGTCTGATCCTCGCCCTGCAGAGCATCGACGACGTGGTCGCCGCCATCAGGGCGTCTCAGAGCGCCGACGAGGCGAGAGAGTCTCTCATCGCACGTTTCGGGCTCGACGAGGTGCAGGCGAACGCCATTCTCCAGATGCAACTCCGCCGCCTCGCCGCCCTCGAACAGCAGAAGATCCTGGACGAGCGTACCGGGCTGCAGAAAGAGATCGAGCAGCTGCAGGAGATCCTGTCCACACGGGAGAGCATCGTCCGGGAGATCAGATCCGAGATCGTCGCCGTCGGAGAGCAGTTCGGTGACGGGCGCCGGACGCAGATCGCCATGGCGGCCGGGGAGATCTGCAGGGAAGACCTCATCGAGGACAGGCCGGTCCTCGTCTCGCTGACGGCGACGAATTATATCAAGAGGATGCCGCTCGAAGCCTACCGGATGCAGCGCCGCGGCGGGAAGGGCGTCATCGGCATGGCGACAAAAGAGGACGACGTCGTCTCGGACGTGTTTGTGGCGAGCACCCACGATTACCTCCTCTGCTTCACCAACAGGGGTCGGATCTACTGGATGAGGGTCTACGACATCCCTGAAAGCAGCAGGACCGCGAAAGGCAAGGCGATCGTCAACCTGCTCAACCTCAATGAGGAACTGGTGAACGCCGTCATTCCCCTGCGGAAGTTCGATCCCGGACAGTTCCTCTTCTTTGCGACGAGAGGGGGCATGGTCGTAAAGATTCCGATCGAGGAGTTCTCCCGCCCGCGCCCGAGCGGTATCCTTGCCATCAAACTGAAGGAAGGCGACGAACTCGTGGACGTGAAGCTCACCGACGGTTCGGCCGAGGTGCTCCTGACGACATGGAAGGGCCAGAGCCTCCGTTTCTCTGAGGAGACCGTCCGCCCCCTCCACCGCAATTCGCAGGGGGTCATCGGGATCAGGATGCGCGGCGGCGACTACCTGGTCTCCTTGAGCCTGGTCTCAAAGGACCACCTCCTCACGATCACGGCGGGCGGCATGGGCAAGCGGACCAATTTCGACGAGTTCCGCGGTCATGGTCGGGGGACGATGGGCGTGCGCAACATCCGGCCGATCTACGGCGACGGTGTCGTGGCGGCAAAGGCCGTTTCAGACGATGAGGAGATCATCCTGATGAGCACCTCGGGAAATGTGATCAAGACAGCGGTCGCCGGGATTTCGATCCAGAAACGCGGCACCCGCGGGGTGCACGTGATGAAGATGGACGAGGGCGATCGAGTCGTCGGATTTGCAGCGATCAATCCCGACGAAGAGATCTACAAGACCGGGGACGCAGAGACCGACGCCTGACCCACCTCTTTTTTCCCGCCATCATGCCATTGGACGCCATAAGAAAAGGGGACGGGAAGGCCGACCTCAAACGCGGGACTGGTGAAAATACGATGGAGCCGGAACGGCGTTCCGGGAAGTCGCCGGGTTCTGGCTGCGGTTCAATCCTCAGCCTTTTTCAGCTGCCTGTTCAGGATGTCAAGGCACTCTTTTTCAGCCTCTTTCTTGGTAAATACCGTGATATTGTCGCCTGGGCGGATCTTCACATTCCCGCTCGGGATGATCAACTCGCCCCCGGCGCGGCGTATGGCGATGAAGACGAAGTTTTTCACCTCAAGTTCCCTGATCTCGTGATCGATGAAGGGTGCCCCGTCCTCGGCTACGAACTCGAAGATCGTCCCGCCGGGGATCGAGGCGAGCTGCTGGAGGTTCGGGTTCTCGGCCCAGTAATAGAGACGGGTCGCCACCAGTTCGTCGGGATTTTCGCTGATCTTCACCCCGACCTCCTTGAAGAAGGCGGAGTGCTGCTTCTGGTTCACGATAGAAACAACGTTGGTAACGTTGTAGCGCTTTGCGAGCCAGCAGGTCATCAGGTTCACCGCATCGTCGCTCGTTGTCGCAACAAAACTATGGGCCCGATCGATGCCCGCGTCGTCGAGCACCGACGTGTCGGTGGAGTCCCCGGTGATCGCAAGCACGTCGTAGTGATCGAGTATGTCGTTGCACTTCGACTCGTCCTGATCGATCACAACGACGCTGTCGCCATGTTCCGCCGAGATCGCCGCCAGGTTTCTTCCGATCCCGCCGAGGCCAACGATGATGATGTACATCCACACCAATGTGCCGCCCCACGCTTGAAATATCTTGTGTATCTACCATTCTACCGATGATCTGCGGGGTCGATGAAGCGGGAAAAGGCGCCGTCTTCGGGCCGATGACCGTGGCCGGGGTCGGGTGCGAGGAGATGGGCGACCTGCCCCGGGGTGTTAAGGATTCCAAGGCCCTCACACCGAAACGGCGGGAAGCGCTGTACGGCGAGATCACCGGATCCTTTCCCTGGACCGTGATCGAGGTCCAGGCTGCGGAGATCGACTGTCTCCGAGAGGAGATGAGCATGAACGTCATCGTGGCGCGGGCACACGCCGGGGCGATCGCCGCGCTCTCCCCGCAGACCGCCTATGTCGATGCCTGCGACGTCAACGAGGAGCGTTACGGCGCGACGGTCGCCGCCCTCGGGTCGCCGTGCCCGGTGATCGCCCGCCACCACGCCGATGTGCTCTTCCCGGTCGTCAGCGCTGCATCCATCGTTGCCAAGGTGAGCCGCGACCGGCGGATCGCGGACCTCCGGGAAGCGTTCGGCGCGATCGGGAGCGGCTACCCCTCCGACCCCGCCACCATCGCCTATCTCAGGGAGCGCATCTGGGCCGACGGCGTGCCCCCGGCCTTCGCCCGGAGCAGCTGGAAAACGGTGGTGGAGATGATGGACGGTCGCCGCCAGCGATCCCTCGACGACTATTTTTCCTGACGGCCTGCACCGCAATCCGTTTTCCAGGAGGGGAAAAATGCCGCCGGTACCATACAATAAATACTATCGACATATCCTGAGTTCTCGGAGTAATCCGGATCCAGACCGAATGCCGGCAATCCTGCCCCGGGCAAGAATCCTTTATCAGGGTGCGGCGACCACCACTAACCTCAGATGGATTGGTTAGTGATCGTCGCACTTCTTATCGGGGTCTACGTACTGGCCGCTGTATATATACGGAAAACCGGCCGGTTCGAAGACCATATCGGGTTTTACGGCCCCATCATGATGATCCGCACAACGAAGGTGCACGTTTTCGACGCCTTCAGGCCCTATTCGCGGATATTGCGGGCATACGGGACCTTTGGCGTCGTGATGGTCGTGGTCGTCGGCGTGTTGATGGCGCTGATGCTCGCCCTCTCCTTCAGGATCACGCTCCAGGTCCAGCCTGAGCCCACCGGGATCTACAAGCCCCAGAACATCCTCCTCCTTCCCGGCATCAACGAGTACGTCCCCTCCACCTTCGCCGTCTGGTTCGCCTTCTTTCTCACCCTCGCCATCCACGAGTTCGGCCACGGCGTGCTCTGCAGG
>JASGMW010000079.1 GCA_030156225.1 Methanofollis sp. | reverse complement strand
AGCAGACCGGGAAGCGAGACGAAGGTGTCCCGGCCCCATCCTTCGGCGAACCAGTGATAGCCGGCGAAGATCTCGTCCCCGCAGAGAAACGAGTCCGCGGCCCGATCAAGCCAGCCGTATCTCCCCTGCCTGAGAGGCGGGGCGCAGCGGGGCACGCCGTCGGCCTCGACCGTCAGGGTAAAGGTGCGGTCCTCGCCGGCGGCGGTGAAATAGCCAGGCGCGTACAGGTGCTCCCGGTGGGCATAGCCCCGTTCCCTGTCCTCCTCATAGAGGACGTCCCGGTAGAGGCAGGGTGCCGGCGTGAAGGTCATCTCCCTGGACCGCAGGGTGAGCGGGCCGACCCTGACACCGCCGGGCACGGGATCGGCGGCGAGATCGTACGCCGTCCTCGTCTCGTGGACACCGCGATCGGCGACGAGGGGGACTGCCCGCACCTCCCCGGATCCTGCGAGATCGTACCTGACCGTGAGGGCCCCGTCAAAGGAGAGACATTTTCTGAGCAGGACGCCGCCGACCGCATAGCTGAACGCGGGATCGGGATCGAGGCTGAAGGCCTGCAGACAGGAGAGGGCGCGGTCGTCGGCACCGCCGGCGTACGCCGCCGGGGTGAGGGGCTCGCCGTTGAGATACTCGTCCAGAGAAGAGAGGAGGACGCGGCCCCCGGCCACCAGCAGGCCATGATATTTCCGGGTGTTCCCGGCGAGGGACGAGGAGGCCCACGCCCCGTTGCAGACGAGCAGGAACTCCTTTCTCTTCGCGAACGCCCGGTCGCGGAGTTCCGGCCCGAATGCGATCATCTGACGCGCCTCCGGCCGCACGCCTCCCGGTACGCCGCCAGCGTCGCCTGCACGGCGCGGTCCCAGGTGAACATGGAGAGCACTCTGTTCCTGCCGTTTCTGCCCATCGTCCGCCTGAGAGCGGCATCCTGCAGGATCAGGGAGATGTAGGCGGCGATGTCCCGGGGATCGTACGGATCGATATGGAAGCCGCAGATCTCCGGCCCCGACGGGACGACCTGTTCGCGCATCCCCGAGGTGCCCTGCGCCCCGACGACGACCGGTTTTCCCATCGCCATCGCCTCCGTGCAGACGATGCCGAACGGTTCGTAGGTCGAGGGGAAGACGCAGACATCGGCGGCGGCGTACGAGAGGATGCGCTCCTCTTCGGAGATCATGGAGAAGAGCAGACTGACCCTTCCCTTCCCGGTCGCCGCCGCAAGGCGCCGCACCTCGTCCTCCATCTCGCCGGTCCCGACGATGACGAGCCGCGCCTCCGGAACCTGCCCGAGGACGTGCTCGAAGGCGCGGACCAGCGTGTCGACGCCCTTCACCCGGGTGAGCCTGCCGATGAAAAAGATCACCGGATCGTCGCCCAGACCGAGGCGTTCCCGGTACGCCCGCACTTCCGCCTCGGAAATGCGGTCGGGATCGTATTTCGCCGGGTCGACGCCGTTGTATACCACCCTGATCTTTTCGGCAGGCACACCAAAAGAGACGAGTTCGTCCTGCATCGCCCGGCTCACGGTGACGACGATATCGGCACGTTCCGCAGCCCGCTCCTCGAGCGCGCGTATCGTCTGCGAACCCCCGCCCGAACGCCCGACCTCGGTGGAGTGGACGTGCATGACAAACGGGATCTCCAGACTCGCCGACGCGAGCATGCCGGCCGGGGCCGCGAGCCAGTCGTGGGCGACGGCAAGATCGGGGTTCTCGCCCCGGCTGAGAAGGTCTCCGGCGGAGAGCACGGAGTAGCACTGGTATTCGGCAAAAAAACGTTGCGAGTCCGGGGGCCACCCTGCCACTTCCTGTGGGAGAAGAATCGGGAGAAGGGGATCAGGATCAGGGATCGCCGGCCTTCTGACCGTGATCCCGTCCCCGACCTCCTCGGCCGCCGCGCCCGCGGTCCGCCAGGCATAGACGGTCAGGGCATGACCGGCCGCCACGAGCCGCGGCGCCATCTCAAGGGCGTAGGTGCCGAGGCCGCCCCTGAAAAACGGCGGGAACTCATCGAGAAAACAGGCGATCCGCATCAGAGCACCCTGTCGTAGACGCGTTCCATCGCACCGGCGATCGCTTCCCAGCGAAACTCCTGCTCCACCTTCTCCCGCCCGTGTCGGCCCAGATCCGAGCAGAGACGATGATCGCCGATGACGGCATTGATCCCGCCGGCGATCCCTTTCGGGGATGCCTGCACCTTCACCCCGTTGACGAAGTTGTCGATATTCTCGGATAGACCGCCGACATCCGAAGCGACGACGCATCGGCAGGCGCTCCACGCCTCGGTGAGGATCAGTCCGAACGGCTCGTTCCTGCTCGGGATGGCGACGATGTCGGCGGCGTTGAGAAGCCTGATGAACCTGGGCTCTTCGACGTAGCCGAGAAGGTGCACGGGCATCTCCCCGGCGCGGCGGGAGAGCCAGTCGTGCATATCGCCCTCGCCGGCAAAGAGGAATCTGGCGTCCCAGCGGTCTTTCAGGACGTCGGGGATCGCCTTCAGGAGGAGGTCGGGGCCCTTCTGATAGGCGAGCCGGCCGCAGAAGAAGACAAGGGGGGCGTACGGGTGGATGCCGTACTCCTGCTTCACCGCCCCCGCATCGATCGGCATATAATAGCGGTCCGGGTCGACGCCGTTCGGGATGGCGCCGATCTTCCAGTCAGGAACGTTGTACAGGCTCATCACCTCCTGCCTGAGAGAGCGGGAGACCGTCAGGACACGTTTTGCGATATAAGCACCATACCACTCTTTCGCTGAAATCTCAGCGAACTCCCACCATCCCCCTCTCTGGTTGCCGTTCCGCCCGTATTCGGTCGAGTGAAAGGAGAGCACCGTCTTCCGGTCGCGGAGGATGTGGAGCGCCTCCACAAAGTGCCAGTCATGAAAGTGCAGGAGGTCGAAGGGCGGGGAGTCCTCCTCCCTGAACAGGGGTATGGCCTGGAGCGAGAGGTCCCTGCAGTAATCGACGATGTTGCTCCCCTGCGGATGGCAGTAGTGATAGTGCACGCCGTTTTTCTCGTCAGGCCCGGAACCGCGGGTGAAAAAATGGACCTCATGGACGCGGGCGAGGGTCTCGGCAAGGTTGGTGGCGGCAGGAGCGAGGCCGCCGACCCGCACCCCATGGAGCGACTCCCAGCAGAAGAAGGCGATCTTCAGCGGCCGCACAGCGCACACCTCCGCGCGTGCACCGCCTTCTTCACCGCATCGACCGTCGTGCATGCCGCAACCTGCCCGGCGAGGCGGCGTTCGGCAAACGATTCCTCGATCCAGCGAGAGAAATCGCCGCAGGCAAAGTGCCGGTTCACCGCGTCTGCAGGGGCCTGTTCAAGCGCCGTCTCGAACTCCAGGAGGCTGTGAGCCGACCACCCGGCATAGGTTCCGTCCGGGTACGAGAAGTGGAAGGACCGCTCTGGCGGGAGGGAGGCGAGGGACTGTTTCGCTCTCGGAAGGCAGCGCCGTTCGAGATGGGAGAGGATGCGCATGAAGGTCTCGTAGTACTCGGTCCTGCCGTTCGGGCAGAAGTGCCGGTGGACCTCGCCGCAGGAGCCAGCCTTCGAGGCAAGATAATAGAAATGGTCGCTCGTGCCGAGGTACCGCCAGATCTCCGGGCGGATCTTCCGGGCCGGCGAGTGTTCGAGGGCAAGAAAGGCGCTCCTCTGAAGGGGGGTGCCGAGCCATGCCGAGGTGTCCTTCTCGAGATCGGCCCACGAGACCGGCTCCTGGAACTCGATCTTCCCTGCAGGGGGGGAGGACGCCGCTTCCGAGGGGAGAACGCACCTGACGCCGGCGCCGTCGAGGGCGTCGGGAAGTGCGGCGAGAAACCCGAAGATCCCGCTTCCAGTCGGCTGGTGTTCGCCGAAGGTCTCGAAGTCCACGAAGACGTGAGCGCACCTGCCCGGGGAGAGGGCGATCCACGAGGCGTACTTTTCGGCGGTCAGGGGTTGTTTGTCCCAGTCCTTCCACGAGAACCTGAAGGCGATGTCGTCGGAGAGCGGGCAGTTGCGCAGCAGCACCGGCATGCCGTCGCAGACATAGGTCTCGTTCGGCGTCCTGCCGCCGAGGAGGCGGTCGATCCCCTCGGTGTAGACGGCCGAGAATCCGAGGTCCCTGATGGCGGCGACAATCCCGGCGTCGAGCGAGAACTCCGTGTTCTCGGCCACGCGGGGCCGCCTGCCGAAGAGATCGGCCATGAGGTCGACGTGCATCCCGATCTGCATTTCGAATTCGTCCAGGTCGGCAAAAAACCCTGCAAGGCTGTGATAATAGGTCTGGGCAAGCACCTCGGCGTTCTGATGGGACCCCGCCTCCGTAAAAAGGGCGAGGGCCCGGGGACACCATGCCTCGAGCTGCTCGATCAGCACGCCGGAGAACGAGAACGAACAGCGCAGGCCCCGGTCGAGAGCGTCGATGAGCAGCCTGGCGGCAGGGACATAACTGCGTTCGGCCACCCGCTTGAGGATCGTCCGGTTTCCGGGGTCGAAGTATAAACTCTTCAGATCACGCTGTCCTTTCGCTTTTTCCGGCCTGAAAGAAGCATTCAGACGGAACGGTTGATGCACCTCAAATCCCAGGCAAAGATTGGCCATGGTATCACTCCGACGGTTCCGTCTTCCTCTCTGGAAACGACGGCACCGTAGCAACAACCTCTTTCGGGACGCGAAATAAATACCTTACTCAGGATGAGGTCGGCATACATGACGGCGGCTCAGGCCCGGTCGGGAAGTGCCCATGCATCGCGGATGAACATCGAGCGCATCCCGATCTCCCGCGAGGCCAGGATGTCGTCCCGGTACGAGTCCCCGATGAAGAGCGCGTTTTCGGGATCGACCGCGAGCTTGCTGAGCGCATGCCTGAAAATGCGGGGGTCCGGTTTTTTGAATCCGAGATCCGAGGAGAAGACGAGCACGTCGAAGTACTTGCTGAGGCCGAGATGGCGGAGTTCGTGCTCTGAAAAGACCCTCTGGCCGTTGGAGACGAGGCCCATCGGCAGGCCCCTGAAGTGTTCGAGCAGACGCAGACTCTCGGGAAAAACCCTTTTTTTCCGTACAGACGCCGCCCGGAAGGTCCGGGCGGCCCGGCGGCCGACCTTACGCGCATCGATCTCCCAGAGACGGTGATCCCGGCAGATCTCCGCAAAGACCTGCTCCACATCGATCTCAGGGTACAATTCCCGCCGCTGCATGGCCTGCTCATGGCAGATCCGCCTGTACTCATGCATCAGATCCCGCGCACCGATCCCGACGCCCTGATATGACAGCCACGAACTCACCATCTGCCAGGTCAGAGGGTTATCCTCGTCGGTACTGATATCGATCAGTGTGTTGTAGCAGTCGAAAAATACGGCCTGAACGCCGTCAAGAATACCCATAGAGGACACCCCATCAAAGAGTATTCCCATTATAGTGAAATATACTTTTTCGAAGTGATATATACGATATATTGAAAATATATATCCCGGGATCAGGTATCGTCTCCGGTCCTTGAAACGCCGTTCGTTCCCTGAATATCGCAGGAAATACACGAACCGTCCGTTTTCTCCTCATCCATCACCCGGTAGGCGTCGGCGAGCACCGAGGAGTTGGCGGCGAGGCCGGCGATCAGGATCACTTCCAGGATCTCGTCTCTGGTCGCCCCTTTCGCCATCGCCGCCTGCATATGGTACTCCACACAGTGACTGCACTTGAGGGCGGCACCCACGGCAAGACTGATCAGTTCGATGTATTTCGGGTCGAGGTTGCTCGTCTCGAAAATGGCATCCCTGTAGAGGAGATGGGAGAGGAGCACCTCGGGCCGCTCCCCCATCCGTTTCTGGATCAGCGGGGCCCGACCGAACTCATTCTCGATTTCCTTGAGCCAGCGGGCCGAGACCACACCGGTGCCGTCCCTGAGAATGGTGGCGAGTTTCTCTTCGAAGTCCATCATTACACCATGATATTGGTTTCAGAAAAGGGTTTTATCCGGAGCCATATGTAGTTGCGCATCTTCGAAGGAAGCACCTCTGCGACGTCGCCCACGGCGACACCGCTTTCGATCTCAAGGGACCTGAGATCGTGCGCATAGATCTCGTACGGTATCTTCACCCTGAGCCCGGCGATCTGGACCGTGACCGGCGTCGGGTGATTGACCCTGTGGACCGCCTCCATCTTCTCCTCGATCACCTTCATCAGCCGCGCCGGCGAGACGGAAAGGGGATCCTTGGCGATTTCGACCCTTTTCTCGTCGAGCACCCGGGAGACCTCCTCGACCATGGCGTCCAGGGTGGACAGTTCTTCAGGCTTTTTCGTCCGGTGCATGCACCGGCCCATGCCCCCGACATAGCCCTCCACCGGTGGGTCGATGATCCGCCTGAGCGCATCGGTCGGCGGGGCGCCGGTGATCACGATCGGGACGTGGATGCCCCGGCGAAGCGTCGGAAACTTGTCGTCGATGCAGGCCTCGAAGTTGCCCAGAACATAGACGGCGAGATCGTGCTCGTTGATCGTGTCCCGCTCCTCGACGTTGAGGTTGGCGATGCGTTTGCCGAAGCCGCGGGCCAGGCCGACCATGTTCGTCTTCGCTCCGGCCCGGCGGAGATATTCGGCGATGTCGCAGGAGGAGTGCGGGAGATGATGGACCTCCAGCGACGGTGATACAACGGCGATCTCGGTGCCGACGAGCGGGGCCAGGGTCACCTCCCCGCCGAGGGGCCGGCCGATCGTCCTGATCAATTCGACGTCGTCTTTCGGCACCAGGGACTGGAGAACAACCTCCTGGGCGATCATGTGCTTCTGGACGATATATCCGCCGAGGTCTTCGATCAGGTCGACGATCTCGTCGTGGCGGTAGACCCCGCCCTTGTAGGTGATGGGAACGAAGATCATAGCGTCACCCCGACCAGTTTGAGTTTTTCTGCGACCAGGGTCTCGACGATCTCCTGAGACAGGGTGTCCTCGCTGGCGACGTAATAGAAGACGCTGCCGGCATGATACTCGCGCCGCACCTTGAAGCCCTCGGGGGCGACGATCTGGAGGGCGTAGATCAGGTCGCGGTACAGCCCCTCCTCAGGATCGGCGACGACGATCTCCTCTACGTCGCGCCTGCTCTCGCCTTCCGGGAGACGGATGACGACGGTAAAGCGGTCGGGCTGGTCGACGTAATCCTTGCCGTAGCGCCCCCAGAGAATGCTGAGCATCGGGGCGAGATAGGTCTCGTCGCCGATCGAGAGCGTGGCCTTCCCCTCCTCTACGTTCACGTCGGCGAAGTCGCCGACGCGCACGAGCCCGCCACCCTGTCTGGTCGTTCCGACGGCCGTGAAGATCGGCAGGTGCGGGTCGATGAAGATATGGAGTTTGTCGACCACCCTGACCAGATCGAGGTCGAGAAGGACGTCGGAGGCGATCTGCTCGTAGACCTCCCGCCCCTTCTCCTCGTCGCATTCGACCTCGAAATATTCAAGCGCAGCCATTTACTCTCCTTTCACGAATCCTGACGCCAGGAGGGCGCTCCCGACCGCACCGATGAACTGCGAGTGGTGCGGGACCACAATCTCGGTCTGGAGGAGCTGCCCCATGGCGTAGACCAGCCCCTGGATCAGGGAGGTGCCGCCGACCATGATCACCGGCTCCTTGATGTCCACTTCCTGGAGCTGCTGTTCGAAGACCTGTTCGGCGACCGAATGGCAGGCGGCAGCGGCGACGTCCTCGCGGCTGCTCCCTTCGGCGAGGGCGTTGACCAGGCTCTGGGTGCCGAAGACGATGCAGTAGGAGTTCATCGGGACGTGCCCGCCGATGCCTTTCATGGCGATGGGCCCGAGTTCGGTGATGTCGATGCCCAGGCGCTTCGCGGTCATTTCCAGGAACCGGCCGCTGGCGCCGGCGCAGATCCCGCCCATCGTGAAGGTGCCGGGAATGCCGTCCTGCACCGAGATCGCCTTGTTGTCCATGCCGCCGATATCGATCACCGTCGCCGGGCCGTGCTGGGTGCCGGCAAGATAGACGGCGCCCTTCGAGTTGACGGTCAGTTCCTCCTGCACGAGATCGGCGTTGAAACGCTTTCCGACAAGGTACCGCCCGTAGCCGGTCGTGCCGATCGCCTCGATGTCCTCCATCTTCATGCCGGCCTCTTTCAGGGCCAGGTCGACGACGCCCTCCGCACTCTTGAGCACCTCGGTCGTCGGGAGCCAGCCGGTGCCGACGATCTCGTTGTCCTTCATGACGATCGCTTTGGTGGTCGAGGAGCCGGAATCGATCCCCATCGTGATCCCGACCTGCTCCTCGCGGGCGAGCAGGGCGCGGCGGCGGGCGATGGTGGTGAGGGCCTCCATTCTGGTCAGGAGCGTGCCGGCCGTCGTGCGCTCGGTGAACGAGTAGGAGACGACCGGAAGGTCGGAGTTCTCGTGGATGTAGCGGCGCAGTTCGTTCCTGACGATCGCCGCCTCGGCGCACCTGAAACAGGTGGCGATG
>JASGMW010000078.1 GCA_030156225.1 Methanofollis sp. | reverse complement strand
AACCTGGAGATGCAGGGGTGCAGTCAGCCACCCGGACGAGAACTATCGACATGATAGAGTCTCAAGCCCCGTCCACACAGGCGCGGGGTCGTTGACAGAATCGCCCGACGCCGCGGAAAAAAGAGATTATTTCTTCTGGAACTGGGGCATCAGCGCCCTGATTTCGGCGCCGACCTCCTCGATCTCGTGCTCCTCGCCCGCACGCGTCAGCGCGGTGAAGACCGGACGGCGGGCCATGTTCTCAAGGACCCACTCCTTTGCAAACCGTCCGTCCTGGATCTCTTCGAGGATCTCCTGCATCGCCTCGTACGATTCGGGGCCGATCACCCGCGGACCGCGGGTGAGGTCGCCGTACTGGGCGGTGTTCGAGATCGAGTCGCGCATCTTGGTGAACCCGCCCTCGTAGATGAGATCGACGATCAGTTTCATCTCGTGGAGCACCTCGAGGTAGGCCATCTCAGGCGCGTAGCCGTTCGCGACCAGGGTCTCGAAACCCGCCCGGATCAGGGCCGTGCAGCCGCCGCAGAGCACCGCCTGCTCGCCGAAGAGATCGGTCTCGGTCTCTTCCCTGAAACTCGTCTCGAAGACGGCGGCCCGCGTCGCCCCGATGCCCTTCGCGTACGCCAGGGCGGTCGCCTTCGCCCGGCCGGTTGCGTCCTGTTCGATGGCGATGAGGGCCGGAACGCCCTTACCCTCCTCGTACATCCTCCTCACCATATGACCCGGACCCTTCGGGGCGACCATCACGACGTCGACGTCGGGCGGGGGCACGATCTGGCCGTAGTGGATATTGAAGCCGTGGGAGAACATCAGGGTCTTTCCTGCGGCAAGCCCCTGCCTGATGGACGCCTGATAAATGGCCGCCTGGTCCTCGTCCGGAAGAAGAACCTGGATAATATCGGCCAGCCCGACGGCGTCGGCCACCTGGTAGACTTCAAACCCATCCTTTATCGCGGCCTCCCAGCTTCTGCCGGGCCTGACCCCGACGATCACGTCCAGGCCCGAGTCCTTCAGGTTCAGGGCCTGACCCCGCCCCTGCGACCCGTAACCGATGACCGCGATCTTCTTTCCAGCCAGCACGCCCATATCGGCATCGGCATCAAAATATTTCTCGACCATACAGTACCATCATCATATTGTGAGAACGAAGTTCATAAATAACTATAGGGGGTAACCTAAAACCACTACAATTTCGGTGCCCCAGATATTCTCGACCCGCACCGCGATTTCATACGATTACCCCCAGTAATTGAGGTCTACAAGAATGGAACTTCCAGATGTTCAGTCGACCATCCCTGATGTCCGCATCAACCTGACAAGGGTCGGCGTAAAAAATGTGAAGAAGCTTGTTGAGGTCACCCGTCCTGGCAAACGCCCCGTTATCTTCATCTCCAACTTCGATGTTTACGTCGACCTGCCGGGAAGTCTGAAGGGCGCAAACCTTTCGCGGAACTTCGAGGTGATCGACGAAGTGCTTCAGGACGCCATCAACGGTCGGGTCGCCGAGATCGAAGAACTGTGCAGCATCGTTGCACGGAAACTTCTCGACCACCACGAGTATGCCGAGCGGACCGAGGTCCAGATGCGCAGCGATTTCATGGTCCACCGGGAGACCCCGGTCTCCAGGACGAGCTGTCACGAGGTGGTAAAGGTGCATGCCCGCGCCATCGCCAGGAGGACCGGCCATCAGCCCATAATCAGGAAGAGCATCGGCGCCGAGGTCACCGGCATGACCGCCTGCCCCTGCGCTCAGGATATCGTCAAGGACCACGCCACCCGCGTGATGGAGAGCCTCGATATCGCGCAGGACAAGATCGAGCGGTTCTTCGAAGAGGTGCCGATGGCCACCCACAACCAGCGCGGCCGCGGCTTTCTGTGCATCGAGACCGACGACGACCAGCACATATCCCTCGAAGCAATCATCAACGTGCTGAAACACTCGATGAGCGCCGAGATCTACGAACTGCTCAAGCGCGGCGACGAAAACTACGTCGTGATGCAGGCCCACCGCAACCCCCGCTTTGTCGAGGACTGCGTGCGCGAGGTGGCCAGGAGTGTCGTCTCCGAGTTCGATTCCCTCCCGGGCGATTCTCTGGTCCTGATCCGCCAGACGAACGAGGAGAGTATCCATCAGCACGACGCCTACGCCGAACGGAAGGCGACGCTTGCCGAACTGATCGCAGAGCTGAACGGCGAGTGACCCTGCTGTCCAGGTCAAGGACCGTGATCGGGCCGTTTGAATATTCCGGCAGGACAGATGCCGGAAGACGGCATAGAAACTCCCGACGGTCCTGAGTTCTGCCTGTCCGGGAAGAATCCTGTTCAGAGGCATTTAACCCTTCCGGGTTTTGTCTGATGATCATTCCGATATTCCTGAGATGATCCGCCTCCCACCATACACCATGATACCGGCACAACGTACTACCAAAAAATAAAACCATTTCCCCATTTTTATGAGAGCAAAACCCCATTAAAAACAATGAATGGTTCAACAAAAATACTCTCTCGATTATGTCTCCGGCCCCTCTTTCATTCGAGAGATCGTTATCAATTGTTAATAAACGCAACCTGCGTTCGATCGGCAATAAATAGAAAAGTATAACTAAAATCCTGTGACAATTGCTTCTAACGTACTTCTGAGGTACGTGTCACACCTATTGCACAGGTTCGAAGAGTTGTATCGCTGTTTGAACAACTAAAATGAAAAGAGGCGATATATTTGTCGAAAGTTGTAGAGATTTCCCCAACCACGAGGCACGAGGGACATTCCAAACTTGTCCTGAAGGTAAATGACGAGGGCATCGTCGAGCGTGGTGACTGGCTCTCCATCACTCCCGTCCGGGGTGTAGAGAAGCTTGCCATCGGCAAGACGATGCACCAGGTGCCCAAGATTGCCTCCCGCGTGTGCGGCATCTGTCCGATCGCCCACACACTCGCAGCAACAGAGGCGATGGAGGCATCCATCGGATGCGAAGTTCCCGAGGACGCAATGCTTCTGCGTTACATCCTCCAGTGCGCAAACCGTCTGCACTCGCACGCCCTGCACAACATCCTCTCCCTGCCCGATATGTACCTGCCGGGCACGGACACGAAGATCAACCCGTTCTCCCCTGAGGAGCCGGTGCGGTCCGTCGGCCTGAGGATCCAGCGGCTGCGTGAGATCGCCCAGACCATCGGCGAGATCGTCGGCGGCGAAGCGATCCACCCGTCCAACCCGCGCGTCGGCGGTATGTATACGAACATCAGTCCGCTGGCAAAGCAGAAGGTCTACGACCTTGCGAAAGAGGGCCGTGTTCTCGCCCATGAGCATTCCGAGTTCATGATCGCGGTCTTCCGGAACTTCCAGAAGCGCGACTGGGCCGAAGTTGCCGGCCGCCAGATCCCCATCCCCGGGGATCTCGGCTACCACAACCAGGGCTACATGGCAGCGGCGCCGATCTACGGCAGCAGCAGCATGGACGAGAACCCGACCTGGTTCCCGGAGCGCTGGACCGAAGTCCGGCCGTGGGACTGGTATATGGGCGAGGAAGAGATCACCCTCGAAGACAAGGACTATCCGGTCGGCGGCACCACACCGGCAGGCGAGAAGACCTGGCCCCAGATGCAGGCATGCACCGGCGTGCCCCTGTACGACGGCCAGCCGGTCGAAGTCGGTCCGCGGGCCCGTCTCGTCCAGTTCAGGAACTACGACGAGAAGGGTGCCATGGGCCTGCAGATCGCACGGCAGATGGAGTACGAGGGATGCCTGTACGGCATCATGGAAGCCTGCGACGCACTCGACTGCTCGGGCAAGGTGCTTGCGGACGAGATCCCGCAGGGTGACGGAAGCCTTGGCTGGGCGGCAAACGAGGCCCCGCGTGGCTGCGACGTCCACCTGGCAAAGGTGAAGGACGGCAAGGTCCGCTGGTTCTCGATGCTCGTCCCGACGACCTGGAACTTCCCGACCTGCAGCCGTGCACTCACCGGCGCACCATGGGAACTCGCCGAGGTCATCGTCCGGGCCTACGACCCGTGTGTATCGTGCGCCACCCACATGCTGGTGGTCGATGAAGACAAGAGGATAGTGGCCCAGAAACTCCTCGAGTGAGAGTTCACATGCTATACCCCGAAATCGTGATTGTAGGATGCGGCAACCCCCTCTTCGCTGACGACGGCCTCGGCCCCGCGGTGATCGAGGAACTCAACCGCCTGCAACTCCCCGACAATGTCAAAGCCGTCGATGCAGGGCTCGGAGCCCCGCACTTTATTTTCACGCTGATCGACAAGACGGTCACAAAGAAGATCGTCATCATCGATATCGTGGACTTCGGTGCTGAGCCCGGCTCGCTCACAAAACTTTCGGTAGAGGATCTACCGCCCGGTAGTTACCGGGACGCCCACTCATGGGACCTCACCGAACCGCTTCAGCGGCTCAGGGGCAGTGTCGAGATCGCGATCTACGGCGTCCAGCCGAAACGGGTAACAGCACCCGAGATGGAGATCGGGCTCTCTGAAGAGGTACAGAAGGCCATTCCCAGAGTAGTGCGTCACGTACTTACTGAAATTGGGGTGGATCATGGGGCTACTATCGTATCTTAAAAGGATCTTTGGAAGGAAAGAGCCGCCCGCACCCGGGGAGGCTGCAGGGAAGGAGCCGAAGCCGACCGAGGCTGCGGCGACCAGTGAGCCTGTGCTGTCCGGGGACAGGGGGACAGTAAAATGGGTGAAAAAACCCGTGCCGACACCGGCGCCGCGGCCTGCGCCAGCCAGAGAACCGGCACCAAGACCTGTAGCGAAGCCTTCTGAGATTGAAGCGGAAATTAAGGTTGAAAACACTAAGGAGGAAAGACCTGTGGTAGAAAAGATTACCGTGGGGCACGTGCACATGAGCGGCTGTACCGGATGCCTTGTGTCCTTTGTAGATAACTACGAAGGACTCTTCAAGATTCTGGACAACTACGCAGACATCGTCTATGCACTGACCCTTGCAGATGTCAGGCATGTTCCCGAGATGGACGTCGCCCTCGTCGAGGGCTCGGTCTGTCTCCAGGACAAGGCCTCAGTGGAAGAGATCAAAGAGACCAGGGAGAAAGCGAAAGTCGTTGTCGCCCTTGGCGGCTGTGCGGCATACGGGAACATCACCCGGTTCTGCCGCGGTGGCCAGTGGAACCAGCCCCAGATGGAGTCGTTTGTCCCGATCGGCGATCTGATCGACGTCGACGTGTACATTCCGGGCTGCGCACCGACGCCGCAGCAGATCAGGAACGTCTGCATCATGGCGTACCTGCTCCTGAAGGGTACCGACGAGCAGAAGGAGCTTGCAACCGCATACCTCAAGCCCCTCATGGACCTCGCGGCGCGCGGTTCCGACGCAAAGCGGAGCAGCGACGCCTGCGGCTGCGACCTGATGTACGACGTGATCAACCAGGGTCTGTGCATGGGCTGCGGTTCCTGCGCCGCCGCCTGCCCGGTCCGCGCGATCAGCATGGAGTACGGCAAACCGCAGATCGAGCGCGATCTCTGCATCAAGTGCGGCGCGTGCTATGCCCAGTGCCCGAGGAGCTTCTTCAACTTCGACGTGATAAACGAGTTCGAGGGCATTACCGAACTCATCACGGGAGTCATGGAGTGAGGTGAAGAAAATGGTACTCGGTAACTACAAGACCTGTGTTGCTGCACGCAGCACCGACAAGGAAATCCTGAAGGGAGCCCAGGACGGCGGCATCGTCACCCAGCTCTTCGCGTACGCGCTCGAAGAGGGGATCATTGACGGCGCCATCGTTGCGGGGCCGTCCGACGAGCCATGGAAGCCCGAGCCGATCGTCGCCACGACGAAGGCCGAACTCCTCGCGGCCCGCGGCACGAAGTACAACCTTTCCCCGAACATGTCCCTCCTCAAGGAGGCGACCCGCAGCTACGGCCTCGACCGGATCGGCATCGTCGGCACCCCGTGCCAGATGCAGGCCGTCAGGAAGGCCCAGCTCTATCCGATAGGCATGCGCGACGTGCCCGACAAGGTCGCCCTCGCCATCGGGATCTTCTGCATGGAGAACTTCCCGTACCAGTCGATCGAGGCGCTCGTCGAGGACCACTGCAACGTGAAGATGGAGTCCGTCACCAAGATGGACATCGGCAAGGGCAAGTTCTGGGCCTACACCGAGCGCGGTGCAGTCGCCCAGATCCCGCTGAAGGTCACCCACAAGTACGAACAGCCGGGCTGCCACGTCTGTCTCGACTACGTCTCCAACCTCGCCGATGTCTCGACCGGATCGGTCGGCACCCCGGACGGCTGGAGCACGGTCTTCGTCAGGACGAAGATCGGCGACGACGTCTGGAGCAAGGCGAGCGCCGCAGGCTGCTTCGAGACGAAGGAGATCGAAAGCGGCAAGACCGGCCTCGAACTCGTGACCAAACTGGCTACCGATAAGATCACGAAGAACCAGAAGACCCTTGAAGGCCGCGCAACGTTCGGCGTCGGCAAGGGCCTGCGCAATCCCTATCTCTAAATTTTTTCTATTTTGCACGTTTCTCTATGGGCGGAGGAATGCCCGGGGCACTCTTCCGTTTTCATGCGATCCCGGGACGCAAACGCCGTATTTCAAAGGACCTGCCGTAGCACCGTCGGGATCGCGGCGGGAAAAAAACCGCCGGATCGTCAGGAACTGACAGAGGGCTTACCGGTAGACCGTCACGGGATCGAGCGTGGCGTCGACGAGAAGATCGAACTCGATCGCAGCGGTCCAGCCCTCTTTCTCGAACATGTTCATGAAACAGATGCCGATCCGCTTCGCATCCGGATACTTCGCCAGAACCCCGGCGGCCTGTTCGGCGGTGATCGGGACGTTCGGCATCGCAAGCCCGCCCATCACCACGACGACGACGGGCGTGAGGGACGCGGGCGCGTCGCCGATCTGCATCCCGACGTCCGGAACGGCCCGTATCGTCCGGGCTTTCTCCTCATCCAGGTACGGCACGAACACCTGCTCGAAGGGCAGGTCGCGGACCGAAAAGGCGAGGAGCTCGATAAAGGGCGTGCAGGTGCCGGGGCATCCGTAATAGACGATCAGGGCTCTGTCAGGGAGCCCTGCCCCGACAAGAAACTGCTTGAACGGCCTGAGCATGCCGGGAACCCCTTTCAGTCTCTCTTTCTCTTCCATACGCTTCAAGAGGGCAGGGCACTATAAAAATCTGGCTCTTCGCCGTTTCGATATCGACAGCCCTATGTATTCGTGACGTGAAGAAGATCTGATGACCGTGAAACGACTGGTCCGGCCGCGCGACGACCACATCGTCGCCGGTGTTTGCAGCGGCATCGCCCGCTACTTTGAGATCGATCCTGTAGTGATAAGACTCGTCTGGGTGATTTTTACCGTGATGGGCTTCGTGTTCACCGGTATCGTCGCCTATCTTATAGCCTGGCTCGTCATCCCGGAAGAGGAAGAGGGTGCCGTCGACGCCGAGTATACGGTGAAGGAAGAGGCCAGGGTCTGAACCCGCCGGACAATTACGTCATGCCGTACCACTTTGCCGCCAGAATGGCGAAGACGCCGCGTTCGTTTATCAGAGAGATGCTGAAGGTCACCGGGAGGTCGGAGTTCGTCTCTTTTGCCGGCGATTTCCCGGCCCTTCCCTGATCGCCGTGAGGGAGATCGCAGAGGCGGCACGCGTGGTCTTCGAGACCGGGAGAGCGGCGGCCCTCCAGTACGCAACGACCGAAGGGTACGCGCCCGGAAGGCGGGATGTTCATCTGGACGACTCTGCCTGCGGGCGTCTCGTCGATGGGCGACGGAAAGAATCACCGGTGCAGTCTCTTTTTTTATCCGGGAGAGGTGCGCGATTTGAAATTTTCGTCCCTGACGGAAGGTTTGCGACCGAAAAATCAGCGTTTCAGCCATTCGGGATTGTCTTCCAGGAATTTTTTCTCCTTCTTCTCTATCTCCTCTGGAGAGAGAGATGCAGGCAGGTGTATGCACCGATGCTCCGAGAATATCCCGCATGAAAATGCGCCCTGTCGATCGGCCGCCCTGCAGGCCCCGTAGGTGTCGTTGTCATAGTCATGGTAGACGTGCTCCAGCCCTTCGTGCCCGGCGATCTCTTTTGCTTCCTTCCAGGATCGTGCCATCATATCCCGTCGGCACCAGTCTATATCTGTATTTCGACCAGCATCCGCCGGTGTGGTATCCCGTAGTCATTTGACATCAACCTTATCTGTCGATGTGAGCAAACTCTCCGACCGGGATATCCGGGGTATCATTCGTCAATGGAAAGGAGGAAAATCAGTTCATGATCTTGCGGAGTATCATCAGGTAAGCCGGCAACGGATTTACCAGATAATTTCCTTTTATCGGCAGAACGGCTATCCTCCCTGCCTGCGACCCCCGGGTAAAAGGCCCACCCCAATCCCGTATGAGACTGAAACCCTCGTGCTTACTGCGCATGACAGGAAAAGAAAATCGAGGAAGAATATGGCGTCCATATTCCGCACAATAC
>JASGMW010000077.1 GCA_030156225.1 Methanofollis sp. | reverse complement strand
ACAACCTGGAGATGCAGGGGTGCAGTCAGCCACCCGGACGAGAACTATCGACATGATACAGTCTCAAGCCCCGTCCACACAGGCGCGGGGTCGTTGACATATTCCCCGCACGCGAAAGGCACCTGCGGCGAAACGCCGCCCGGCAGGAGAACTTATGGCCGGGCGTACATCGCAAAGGTCTCCCCGTATGCAGTGGCATGTGCCTGCATCGCCGCAACGAGTTCGTGCTGTTTCGATCCCGGCGAGAGCGTCAGGGGTGCGTCCAGACCGTAGACCCGAAAATAGTAGCGTTGCGTCTCGCCCCGCGGCGGACAGGGGCCGCGGTAACCGATGTCACCGTAGCCGTTCGTCCCCTGCACCATTCTGACCGGGGCGTCGATCTCCGGCTCGGGCGGGACGCCTTCGGGTATGAGGGCCAGGCCGTCGGAAAACCGCAGGGGTTCGATGTTCCATGCAATCCACGGGGAAAACGAACAGCCCTCTTCATAGGGGTTGTGCACGATCAGAGCGGCGCACGGTGACGAATAATCCTCGAAGATCAGGCGGGGAGAGAGATTTTCGCCGTCACAGGTGTGTCTCCGGGGAAATTCGATGAAATCGAGCCTGACACCGATCTTTTCGATCCGTCGCTCTGCATCCATAGGTTTCACTCGGTCTTTTCGGTATATAGAGATACCTTTAACCCAACGCATATCTGTCCGGTCCCCCATTAACGTACAGGAAAGAGTCATGCCGGAGATCGAGGACCTTGCGATCTACACCGACGGGGCGTCCCGCGGCAATCCTGGCCATGCCGCCTGTGCCTACCTCTTTGTCAGGGACGGGCAGGCGGTTTTCGAACGCTCCGAATACCTGGGGATCGCCACGAACAACACCGCGGAGTACCGGGCCGTCATCGCCGCCCTGACCGAGGCGGCCCGGCAGACCCGCGGGCCCGTGCGCGTGTACTCGGACAGCGAACTCGTCGTCCGCCAGATCACCGGCGTCTACCGCGTGAACAAGGAGCACCTGCGCGAACTCAGGAACGAGGTGCTCGGTCTCGCCGGACGGTTCTCGTCGACAGCCTTCGTCTCGGTCCGCCGGACCGACCCCTGGATCAGGCGGGCCGACGCGCTCTGCAACCGGGAACTCGACGCACGGAGGTGCGGCTGATGGGCGACGGCGATCAGGTGCCGGTGATCTCGGCGTCAGAGATCGCCGAGTACTCCTACTGCGCCGTCTCCTGGCACTTCGAACGGAACGGCCGGTCTGCCTCCTCCCCCTCGATCGAGCGCGGGAACCAGAAGCACGCCGAGGTGGGCCGCACCCTGACGGAAGTCGAGCGCGAGCGGCAGGTCTTCTGGCTGCTGACGATCGTCGGCTACGGCCTCCTCGCGCTCGCCCTGATCATCCTTCTCTGGGGGCTGACATGATCGGTTATCTGGACGCGGTTCTGCTCCTCCTGGTCATGGCAACCGTGGTGTTCGTCGCTGCGATCTGGCGGCACTACTCTGCACGCGGGGTGCGGGAACAGTACGGCATTCCTGAGGGCGAACTCCTGTACTCCGACCTCGGCGAACCCGGGGAGGCGCTGTTCTCAGAAAAATATCGTATATCTGGAAAACCCGACTATGTGCTGCGGGACGAGATGACCGGGGCATACATCCCGGTCGAGGTGAAGAGCGGGCGGGCGAAAAAACCGTACTGGAACCATATCCTCCAGCTCGGCGCCTACTGTCTCCTCGTCGAGGAGCGCTACGGCACCAGCGTCCCCTACGGAATCCTGGTCTACGGCGACGGACGGCAGCACCGGATCGATTTCACGGACACCATCCGTTCGCAGGTGCTCTCGACAGTGGAGGAGATGCGCCGCTGCATCAAGGACGGCACGGTGCGGCGGAACCACACTGCGCCGGTCAGGTGCGTGAACTGCGCCTACCTGGCCGAATGCATATATGCTCTCGAAGGCGATTGATCGGTAATGGAACTCGTGCAGATCGGGACGATCAGGTCCCCGTATACGCGTCAGGCCGATGCGCCCAGGCAGGGGCGTCTCTCCGACGCAGAGAGCGAGATCGAGGTCTTCCCCGAATACATTGGCGGTCTTGCGGACGTGGAGCGGTGCAGCCATCTCATCGTCCTGTACTGGCTCGACCGGGCCGACCGGACGATGCTCAGGGCGACCCCGCCGGGTCAGACCGTCTCACGCGGTGTGTTTTCAACCCGGTCGCCGAACCGTCCGAATCCGGTCGCCTTCTCGGTGGTCGACCTGCTCTCCGTCAGGGGGGGGACGCTCAGGGTGCGGGGCCTCGACGCCCTCGACGGATCGCCGCTCATCGATCTCAAGCCCTATTCTTCGGAGGTCGATGCGATCGAGGGAGTCACGGTCGGCTGGATGAACGTTCGGGAGGGGGACTCCAGCTCCTGATCGAATAAGCGCCTGCTCCTTGCACGGTCCAGGATGAAGGCGGCATACGACGGTCTGTTCGCATAAACCGGTCGCTTCTTCTGCAGGTGCCAGACACTGCAAAAAAATAAAGGCGATTTCTCCCCTGTTTTCCGTTGCGGGGTGTTGCCCGAATATAAACTATTTAACGGCCCTGCAAACAGATACTTATAGACGTGTTGAGAGCACACAAAACCTGGAGATAATTATGGCAAATTCCGAAGATCCGCAGGAACCATGCAACAATAACTGCTCCTCCTGTCCGAGCGCCCAGAAAGACGGGTGCGACTCGCCGCAGAAGGACCTCCCGCAGAAGGTGAAGATCGATGTCAGGCACGTGATCCTGGTCCTTTCCGGCAAAGGCGGCGTCGGTAAGACGACCGTATCGGTGAACCTCGCCGAGGCCCTCTCGAACCACGGCAGAAACGTCGGCCTCCTCGACCTCGACATCCACGGCCCGAACGTCCCGAAGATGGTCGGCGCCGAGGGGCAGAAATTGACGGTGATGGGGGACAAGATCGAGCCGATCCATATCACCGGCACCCTCTCCGTCGTCTCGATGGAGTTCCTCCTCCCGGATGCCGACACCCCGGTGATCTGGCGTGGCCCGATGAAGATGTCGGCGATCAAGCAGTTTCTCGAGGACGTCAACTGGGGTCCGCTCGACTACCTGATCGTCGATCTCCCGCCGGGCACCGGCGACGAAGCCCTGACCATCGCCCAGCTCGCACCCAACATCAAGGGCGCCGTGGTCGTCACCACGCCGCAGGAAGTCTCGACGATGGACTCGAAGAAAGCGGTAAAATTCGTCCAGAAACTCGACCTCCCGGTCATCGGCATCATCGAGAACATGAGCGGCCTCATCTGCCCGGAGTGCGGGACCGAGATCGATATCTTCGGCAAGGGCGGAGGCAAGAAGGCGGCCGAGGAACTCGACGTCCCGTACCTCGGCGCGATTCCGATCGACCCGGAGATGCGGAAGGCCGGCGACGAGGGGCGGCCGTTCATCACCAGACACACGGAGTCCGCCTCATGGAAGGCGATCGACGCCGTGATGGAGAACCTGATCAAAATTGTTGAGGGATGAATGGATATCGCAAGGGTGCTCAGGGGGACCGGCGATCCCCTTGAGATCTATACGCCGATCGCCGGGGCGATCGCTGAGATATCCACTTTTCCCGACCTGGTAGAATCGATCTACGACACGGCGAACGGTCTCTCCGACGACGAGGCCGACCGTCTGCACTTCGGCCTGATCCGTCTCCAGATCTATGCGGATGTCCATCGCTACGAGAACATGGAACTCCTGCAGCAGATGAAATACGTCGCCCAGGTGCTGGAAAAACTGATTTTCGGCTCCCTGATGCTGGAAGGCGGGGAGCCGGGCGCGGCCGAGAGAGAATAGACCCCTTTTTTTATCAGGCGAGGCCGGTCGAATGGTTCATTGCCATCGCCCCCCTCCGCAACAGGATTCCCACAGAGCCGGAAAGAGCGGACGCATTCCCCCTTCAAAAAAATAAAACCCCTGATGCTCAAGCCGGCCCCGCGCCCGGCGAGACTCTTCTATACGATCACATCCCTGAGGTTCTTGAGTTCGAGAAGGAACTTCGGGTTGCGCGTGATGATCTCCTTGAGAATGGCCTTCACGGAGATCTCGCTGAAGTCGAACCCTGCAATGGACCGGGCGAGGGTGTTCATCTTCTCGTCCGAGAGGGTGATGAAATACTCTTTCACCCGGTAGTTGCGCTCAAGGATCCGGCCCATCTTCGCGTCCCGCCAGCCCAGATCATAGGACATCAGGGCCGCCTTCGAGGTATCGCCCGCGGCGATCGCCTTTACCGCTGTCTCGGCGGCCATCTTTCCGGTGATCATGGCGTTGCCGATCCCGCCGCCGGTCAGGGGATCGACGACCCGCGCCGCGTCGCCCACGATCATCAGGCCGTCCGCAACCGTGCAGGGGAGCGGCCTGCTCACCGGGTCGCCGCCGAAGACGCACTCGATGATCCTGCCGTCGGGATAATGCTCGTTCATGAAGCGGTCGAGATAGTCCTTCGCCCGCAGACCCGGCTTCGCCTTCGACGCCGGGATGCCGATCCCGATATTCGCACTCCGCTCGCCCTTTCCAAAGACCCAGAGGTATCCCTGCGGAGCGACCTCCCCGCCGAGATAGAAATCGTTGCAACTGGAGTCGATATCAATCCCGGTGACGAGGTACTGGGCGCAGCTCATCATCTCGCGGAGGGGAAGGGTCGTGTCGATCCCGCACCAGCGGGCGAACTTCGACTCGACGCCGTCGGCTGCGATGGTGACCTTCGCCCTGATCTCGCGCCTCTTCCCGCAGAACTCCACCATCGCCCCGCAGACGCGTCCCTCTTCCATGATCGGGGCGACCGCCCGCGTCTTGACGAACACGTCGGCGCCTGCTTCCGAGGCCTTCCAGACGAGTTCCCGGTCGAACACTTTCCGATCGAGGACGTACCCGACCTCTGCACCGGCCCTCCCCTCGTCGAGATCGACGGTGGTGCCGTCCGGGGCGATGAGTCTGGCCCACCGGATATCGGCGGATATCCAGCGGGGATCCGGCTCTATAAACTCCTTCAAGAGATCTTTTCCGATCCCTTCCGCGCAGCGGATCGGCGCACCGATCGCCGGCCGCTTCTCGATGATACATACGGAAAGGCCGGCCTTTGCGGCATTCCACGCCGCCACCGCTCCGCCGGGACCGCCGCCGATGACGAGAACGTCGTATTCACTCTTCATCGGTCACCTCCAGGGCTCCGATCGGGCAGGCCTTCGTGCACAGGCCACAGCTGATGCAGACACCGTCGTCGACGGTCAGGTAGGCATCGATCAGTTCGAGGGCCCCTTCGGGGCAGACCGATACGCAGGCACCGCAATAGCCGCATATCTCCCGGTAAATCGTAAGCATGGTACTCAGTTATTATCGCGCCCGTCCATTAATACTATTTCCGATCGATCCTGCCTGCAGCCGTTTAAAAGATTTCATTGACCTGGAACGTCCCCATCCCGCCGGGAAGTTACACCCGGCGAACCACGATCTCGCGTCCGCTCTCCGCCATATAGGCGGCAATCCGCTCGCCCGTGTGCCCGACCATCCCGCCGGACACGTGGGGATCAGCGAGGCCTCCCCGCTCACCGCCCGCAGCAGGCACCTGTCGATGACGCCGTAGGTAAAGTCGAGGGCAATCCCCTCGTCCGCCGCAAACCGTTTCGCCTTCGTACCCATCGCCCCGACCCGGTCCACCGTCCCGCGGGACCGGAGCGCTTCACGGCAGGGTGAAGGTGCCGTATTTTCCGCCGCCGCCAGGCACGAGCACCACCCGGCCCTCCCTGAACGCGGCGACGGCGGCGGCGACCGCCGGGTCGACGGCGGCGATCGCGGGGACCGGGATCTCGGCGAGGATGGCGATCTCCGGGCCGAGTGCGTCGGTGATCTGCCGGTACCGCCGTTCGACGCCCTTCGTAAAGGCCGAACACGCCCCGCAGACCACCCTGACGATCTCGCCGAGAGGGATCACGTGATAATACGGCGGGCGGTCCAGCGGCTCGTTCATCCCGCCGAGTTCCCGCGCCCGGTCACAAACCCCCTTCTTGATCCGCCCGCCGTCGTCGGGACAGATCCATCCTGCATCCGCGGCCTCTTCGAGCGCGTACTGCCGGTAGCACCGGGTGCAGGCGGTCCGGTTGTACTTCCCCTCTTCCGGAAAAAAACCTGCGTTCATGGTGATCCGCCCCTGCCGCACGGCTGCGAAGACGGCCCGCGGCGTTGCGCCGGCGACGTCGAGACGGTTGAACTCCCGCCCGAGTTTTGTCGGGTGCACGGAGTGGGCGTCAGAGTTCGTGAGGAACGGGACGCCATCGAGTTCAGGAACCCCGGCCCCGTAGGACGAGTCTGCAGAGAGGCCGAGTTCCAGGAAATCGATCTGCTCCCTGCCGTAGCAGGCGGCCGCCGAGTCGTGAGCGGCGTAGAGCGAGGTCCAGGGGGTGAAGGCATGGGCCGGGCCGATCAGGCCGCCGCAGTCGTGCACGGCGGCGGCGATCGCCTCTCCCGCAAGCCGCACATGGGGCCGGCCCGAGACCGCGATGTCCCGCGAGTGCGGGGCAAAACGGTCGGCGAGTTCTGCAAACTGTGCAAAATCCTCCATGAAGATGAGATGGTGGACGCGCCCCTGCCCCTCGACCTCGGCCGTGGGCAGGACGACGATCCCGGAATCGTTCTCGAACGCCTCCCAGGTGCGCCGCCATCCGGCGTGCAGGGCGTCCCCGCTCCCGAGCACGTCGATCCCCTTGACGGCTGCGCCTGCAAGAAGAGACGACGGCGAGACCGCAGGCGAGGTCGCCATGGAAAAGGGTGAATGGATATGGAGGTCGGCGTAGACGTCCATGTTATCCAATATAGTTGAGGGACTCCTCTTCCCGGTCCTTCTCGATCTCCTGATACTTCTCCTGATACTTCTCCAGGATCTTCTCCATCTCCCCGGCGTGCTCGGCGAGGCGTGCCTGATCGATCCTGATCCCGAGGAGTCGGGAGAGAACGGCGAGAACTCCGGCGGCGCTCTTCGGGTCGACGAGATAGCCCGGTGTCTCGCCCATCAGGCAGACCCCCTCGATCCCGTGACGCTTCGCAAGGCCGAGAAGAAGACCGGACGCCCCGACGATCCCGCCGGGCTCGTCGCCGGTCATGACCGCGCCCGCCGCTGTGATCTCGGGGACGAGTTCTCTATCGTTCACCGCCCCGAGCACCCGCGGCTCATCGACGATCTGGCCGACGCCGTACCCGCCGAGAGTGTACACCCGTCTGACGCCGAGTTCTTCGGCCACGTCGAGATATGCCTCGCACAGGAGGTAATGCCCCTCGTTCGAGGTGCTCTGGTAGTCGCCGACCAGAAACGCGATCGACTGCTCCTTTCCTTTCCAGAGGTATACCTCGTTGTTCGGCAGACGCACGACGCCGCCCGGCTCGATGAGCACCTGCGGCGGGAAGAAGATCGAGGTGATCTCGACGATCCGCTCGGCCTTCAGTTCCTGGATCAGGTGCTCGACGACGAGTTTGCCGACCTGCCCGATGCCGGGAAGGCCCTCGATCAGCACGTCGGCCTTCACCCCGTCATCGGTGTCGAACTCGATCTCTATGTCGTCCATGATCTTCTCCTGTAGGCGCCGTAGCGGTCTTCAGGCGAATAGCGTGCGGGATGAGCGGTCCGCGTCGGCCCTCCGCAGACCGGACAGCAACTGAAAAGAGTGTAGCGGCGATCCCGCTCACAGTACCGGATCCGCCCGCTCATGCGCTCTTTGCCTTCTGCTTTCTCACGAACTTCGCGGTGTCGCCGGCGCGTTCCATGACGCCGATTGCGGCATTCGCCGCCTTTTCGATCGCCCGTTCGCCCCGTTTATAGTCGGGTGCGGTGACCTTGATCCGGTAGTTCGGCGCGCCGAGATAGGTGAGATCGATCTCCACGTCGTCGATCTTCGGGAGGGCGCTCCTGAGGGCGCGGCGAATGATGTTGACACCGTCCGGCTTCATCGAAGTGAGGACCAGGGTGCCGGTGATCGTCACCTTCGGGATCTTCACGTTCTCGCCGGCCACCGCCTCGAGGGCCTCGTTGACCTCCTTCGAGAAGCCGAACTTCTTCAGGGCGGCGTCGCCGCTCATGACGATCTCCTCGAACGCGGGGTAGAGGATCCCGAAGTGTGTGTAGAAGACCTCCTTGATGGCCTGCGGCTCGGTCCCGCTCGCCTCGGCGACAAAACCGATCCATTTCTCGGCCTTCTGCTCGTTCTTCCACTCCTGGATCTTCTCGCGGCGCTGGTGTTCGTTGACGTCCTTTAAAGAGAGATCGATATGGCCCCTGTCGGCATCGACGTTGAGCACCTTGCAGACGATTTTCTGGCCTTCGCGGACAAAATCGCGGATATGTTTGATCCAGCCGGTGGCGATCTCGGAGATATGGATGAGTCCTTTTTTGTTCTCGTATTCGTCCAGACGCACAAATGCCACGAAGTCTTTGACGTCCTCAACCGTGCAGACGACGAGTTCGCCTTCCTC
>JASGMW010000076.1 GCA_030156225.1 Methanofollis sp. | reverse complement strand
AATATAATATATAGATCTTTCCATTCTGCTATGGGCGTTCGGGAAAAAAGGCGCAACGGAGAGAGTATATGCCCTAGGTCATGCGGTGTTTGGGATCGAACACCCACCTGCTTACGGCCGGGGCGACGTTTCCACACCGGCGGCAGCAGATTGCCTGATAGCCGGCGTCTGCATACGTCGTTCTGAAGCCGTCGATCGATCGCCCGGTCGAAGACGCAGTCGGGCTCGAAGGGGAGCGCAAAGACGTCGCCCCGGATGACCTCAGTACGGTCCCCCACACCGTTTCGCCTGACGTTCCCGGCGAGCCAGCGGCAGGCCGCCGGATTTTTCTCCGCCACGACGACGTGCGCACCCCGGGCGGCGGCCGGAATCGAGAAGGGCCCGACACCGCCGGAGGTACGAACACCCGCTCCCCGGCCCGCACCTGCGCGCGGCGACACGCATCCGCCCGGCGGCGAGTCTCGGGTTGAAGAAGACCTCCGCGAGATCGAGGCGGTTAGGCGAAGCCGAACTCGCGGTGGAGGGTGACGGTCGCGGAACCGGCGAGATATTCGAAGCGCGCCACCCGCCGGTCTCCCTCTGCCTTTGAGGTTCTGGCGAGGACGGTCCTGATATGGTGATCAGACGATAATACTGCTTCTGCGATCTCGCGCCCGAATGCGGAGAGCACCTGAGGAACAGAGAGTACGGCGAGATCGCCGATGATGGTGTGGCCGCCGTTGAGGAGCAGGAGTTCACCCGGAGGGATGGTCCCGGAAAGCAGGTTTTTCAGGCGCATGCCTGAAGAGAGATGCAATCGCCGGCATCATAAAGGGACCGGGGCCGTCTGAAGGCGCAATGGCCATCGCCCCGGCACCGTTCTCACCCCCCGGCGAGTTCCTGCATGATCGCACTCCGTTTCTCCACCAGGGCGTTCGCCAGCAGAGCGACGTACTTTCCCTGATGCCGCGCCCCGGCGAGTTCGTTCTCCGAGGGCATGCGCGAACCGTCGGCGGCAACGATGGTGGACGCCCCGTACGGCGAGCACCCGGTGATCTCGTCGCTGCGGCACTGCTGCCCGAAGGTGTAGGGGAGGCCGGCGAGGATCATGCCGTGATGGAGGAGCGTGACCATGGTCGTGATGATCGTCGTCTCCTGCCCGCCGTGCTGGCAGCTCGAACTGGTGAACACGCTCCCGATCTTGCCGGCGAGCGCCCCCTCAGACCAGAGACCGCCGGTCGAATCGAAGAACTGGCGCATCTGTCCGCACATGTTCCCGAAACGCGTCGGGGTGCCGATGATCACGGCGTCGGCATCGCCGAGACGGTGGCGGTCGATCACCGGCACCGCCGCAAACTCCTTCTGGAACGCGGCGGCACCCATCTTTTCGATCACGTCGGCCGGAAGCGTTTCAGGCACCCGGTAGAGCGCGGCCGCGGCGCCGGCATCACGCACTCCCTCTGCGACGGCCTGCGCAAGACGGTGGACATGGCCGAACAGAGAGTAATACACAATATAAACAGTGGTCAACATCTCCCTCCTGTATGTCATGGGTAATGGATATCCGTAATTATAGTTTTCGAAGACCGCACCGGCATGAGGGGGGGACGGTCCGGGCCACATATTTAATGGCCTTCCAGACACAGAGATCTACCGCCACCGTACGGTGCGGTCGGACGATATCATGACAACTGAGCAGCACCCGGTCGTTCTGGTTCACGGATGGAAGAGCCGTCCGGACATCTGGAACCTTCTTATCGAACGGCTTGAGAACGCATCCATACCGTACTGGAATTTCAACCATACCGGGATGGGCAACGCCCCCCCGGCAACGATCGCTGCGGCCCTGCAGACCTTCATCCGCACGACGCGAGAGGAGAACAGGTATTTCGGACCGATCGACATCGTCTGCCACTCCATGGGGACGTGCATCGCCAGGTATCTGTTCGAAGTCATTGACGGCAGGGAGCGGGAGGAGCAGGTCAGATACCTGATCGGGATCGGGCCGCCGAACAACGGCTCTTCTATGGCTGAACTGTTCAACGATCCCGCATACGGGCCCCAGATCCTCAGGCAACTCGTCGGCGTATTCGTGCCGCGGCGATACGACCCGGCAGACGACATCATCGCCCAGGAGTTCAGGCCGGGAAGCAGGACGATGGCCGCCCTGCAGGCGGCAGGCGTCCGGGGGGATATCAGATACCGGATGATCCTGACTGCAAACCTCACCGCAACGCCTGACCTCTTCCCGTGTTTCGATGGAAAAACCTGGGAACGCTCCCGGGATCGGGGCTGGCAGATGACCTATGCCGGCGACGGCATTGTCCCGCATACCGACTCGTACCTGCCGGGAGCCGGCCTCGATATCCTGCCTGCCGACCCGGCGGCATTGCGCATGCATCCCGGTCACTACGGTCATATCGAACTGCCGCGGAACGCCGAGGTGGTGGACCGGGTGATGGCGTACCTCTGCGATCCCGCCACAACGCCCGGCGCGTTCTGCCTTCCGGAAGGGGACGGCCGAACGCCTGCACGGCGTCGGGAGTGAAAAAAAGATCAGAGAGTGGTGGTGGAGATGGTCTTTGAGACGGTCGGGATCTCAGAGACGTTCTCAAGCGTCTCGACCGAACCGTCCGGGAAGGTGATCGCGGTCACCGCCGGGGAGAAGTCGGCCTGGACGAGAGGGGCAAACCAGTAGTTGTTCAATGCCTTTTCCGCACCGTGCAGGTCGATGGCAGGCGTCGTATATGTCGTTTCGTTCCCGGCCGTCGATATCCGTGCGAAATGTTCGACCCTGAACGAGGCCGAACTGTCGTTCATGGAGACTGACTCGACGTTCTGGCCGGAAAAAGTTTCGAGCGCTTTTTTAAACTCGTCGGACGGATCGGCTATTTTGAGAAATACCCCGATACGTTCGATCCACGAGAGGGTGTAGTCGAAGGTGATCGTCGCCGTTCCGTTTTCAGAGACCCCGATGTCCAGTCTGTCTGCGGTGAACGCCCCGGCAGGCAGGGCCATGCACGCCACCAGGAGCAGGGCGATCCCGATGCGAATACGTATGTCCATACTCTCAACTCCAGTTATACATCAGGTTTTTCTCATATAAACATACTGAACGAGATGTCGGCCACACAAAGTACTCCCGCCGGATCCGATCGGATGGTTCTCGCAAACATTTTATAAGGTGCTCTCTCTATGCAGGTATGAGGAAGGAAAATGGATTTTTCCGACTGCGTGAAATTCGCAAACGAGAACCCGACGACGTACATCGGGACCGTGGAGGGAGACCAGCCGAGGGTCAGGGCGTTTGCCATGTGGTTTGCCGATGCCACCGGTTTCTATTATCATACCGGCACTCCCAAAAAAATCTGGCATCAGCTGAAGGAGAACCCGAAGGTCGAACTCTGTTTCCACGCACCCTCCGACGGTGCAGGACAGATGATGCGGGTCGCAGGAACGGTTGAGTTTCTGGAAGACGCGGCCCTGACAGAACGGCTCATAGAAGAACGCCCGTGGATTCTCGATCTCGGCCTTTCCGGCAATAAACTCGGCATGTTCCGCGTGGCCCACGGCGAGGCGTATTTCTGGACCGCAGAATCGAACCTGCGGGAGAACGAAGCGCCGCGGGTCAAATTCTAAAACCTTCCCGGGCTCCACTGCGACAGGACCGATCGTTCCGACAGAACGGCCGGACCCTGCCTGTTTTTTCGGTGCCCGGGGACAGGACGCTCCCATCCTGGTGCTCGCCCCCGGACGAACATGATGGGGAAGGCCGCGGATCCGGGCTCATGTTTCTGCAACACGTGCGGTCGGGAAGAGGTCCCGCGATGTCGCAGCCTTTAACCTCCCGGAGAGAGAAAGAAATAGCAGATGGTTCAGCTGACGGTGGATCTCGGCGGGCGGCCGGGCGCGGACTGCCGGGGGTTCTGCGAGTACTGCTATTTCAGGCATGTCGGCGACGTCGCACCCCTGGGGTGCCGGTACTGCCCCCCCTTCAGGGTGGGGTGCGACTACTGCAGCAGGGGCGTTAAAGAGCAGTACAGCGGGTTCAAACCGCTTTCCACAGTTGCAGACGATATCCTGGCCAGCCTGCAGATGATCCCGGATGGGATCGACAGGGTCACGATCAGCGGGGGCGGCGATCCGAGTTGTTATCCTGAGTTTCGGGATCTGATCGAACTTCTCGGGAGCATGGAGGCTCCGCTTCATATCGGCTACACCAGCGGCAAGGGGTTCGACGATCCGGCCATTGCCGATTTTCTGATCGAGAACGGGCTGACCGAAGTGTCGTACACCATTTTTTCAGCCGATCCGGCACTCAGACGGAGATATATGCACGATCCGACGCCAGAGGCGTCTCTTGCGGTCATGAAGAGACTGTGCGAGGAGATCGATGTCTATGCCGCCGCCGTGGTCCTGCCCGGCGTCAACGACGGCGCGGACCTGGAGCAGACCTGCGCATGGCTCGACGAGGCCGGCGCGAAGGGGCTGATCCTGATGCGGTTTGCAAACGCCACCGAACAGGGGCTGATCCTGGGAAACGCACCCCTCATTCCGGGCCGGCAGGTCGAGAGCGTCGAGGCGTTCAGGAGACGGGTAACCGATCTGAGCGGCAGGTACTCGCTGAAGATCAGCGGCACGCCGCTCTGGGACCCGGAGATCGGGTCTCCCTTTGCCATTCTGGGCGAACCCGACCTCATGGAGAAACTCCCGGCGGTGCGGGCGCAGGCCTCGGTGATCACCGGGAGCGTGGCGGCGCCGTATATCAGGCGGGTGCTCGACGCCCGCGGCGGGTGCGATGTCGTGCCGGTGGCAAAGGAGATCGCGTGCCTGATCACCCTCGATGATCTCAAAAGCTTGGACCCGGCCGATCTGGAGGAGACCGTGATCATTCCGGGCCGATGCTTCGTCCATGACCGGCAGGCGTCCGAGCTCCTGAGCGGCGACGGGACGATCAGGACCGTGCTGCGGGGGCCGGACATGCTGACCGCCGACGCCGAGACCTCGATGGGCATGAATAGAAACGACGTCCTCCAGATGGAGATGGAAGGATTTTCCGCCCTGATCCACTGCATCAACCAGAACGGCAGGAAAAAATAGGGCGATCGGCAATCCCGAAAAATCACGGAGAGCCGATTTTTCAGTCTTCCCGGATCGAATTATACCGTTCGATCTCGCGTTCCCGCAGCACGTTTCGCCTGATCTTGCCGGAGATGGTCTTCGGGAGCTCGTCCACGAACTCGATCGAACGCGGATATTTGTAGGGGGCGGTCGTGTTCTTCACGAACCGCTGGATCTCCTTGACCAGGGTGTCGGAAGGCTCGAAGCCGGCGTTGAGGACGACGAACGCCTTGACGATCAGGCCGCGGATGACGTCGGGGGACCCGACGACGGCGCACTCCTGCACGGCCGGGTGCTCCATCAGCGCCGACTCCACCTCGAAGGGGCCGATCCGGTAGCCAGAACTCTTGATCACGTCGTCGGCCCGGCCGACGAACCAGAAATAACCGTCTTCGTCGATACAGGCCTTGTCGCCGGTATAATACCAGTTTTCGCAGAAGGCGTCGGCGTTGGCCGCATCGTTGTCGATGTACGAGACGAACATGCCGGGCGGCCGCGGATCGGCCAGGATGGCGATCCGCCCCTCCTCGCCGACCGGCACCGGGCGCCCCTCGTCGTCGTGGAGCTCGATCTGCCAGCCCGGCGCCGGGCGGCCCATCGATCCCTGCTTCACCTCCATGCCAGGGAACGTTCCGATGCAGAGCACCGTCTCGGTCTGCCCGTAGCCCTCGTAGATGGTGAGGCCGGTGCCCTCCTTCCACGCCCTGATCACCTCCGGGTTCATCGGTTCGCCCGCGCTGGTGCAGTGGCGGAGCTGGGAGAAATCGAATTTGCCCAGGTCGGCCAGGATCAGCATCCTGTACACGGTCGGCGGGGCGCAGAAGGTGGTCACCTCATACTTTTCCAGCACCGGCAGGAGTTCAGTCGCCTTGAACTTGCCGCGGGTATCGTAGATGAGCGTGCAGGTGCCCTGCATCCACGGCCCGAAGAACTTGCCCCACGAGGATTTTCCCCAGCCGGTGTCGGCGAAGGTGAAGTGGAGGTCGTTGGGTGTGAGGTCGAGCCAGAACTTTCCAGTGATGATGTGCCCGATCGGGTACGCCTGGTTGTGGAGCACCATCTTCGGCTCGCCGGTCGTGCCCGAGGAGAAGAAGATCAGCATCGGGTCGGTTGAGTGCGTCCTCTTCATGCCGGGCAGTTTTATCAGCTGGGACGAGACCGGGGCCGGGTAGGTGAGTTCCTGATGATAACTGATCCAGCCGGGAAGGTCGCCGTCCACGACGAAACGGGAGACGAGGGACGGACACTGGTCGCAGATCTCGTTTACCTTCGCGGCGTTCTCCATATCGGTGACGACCATCCTGAACTTGCCCGCGTTCACCCGGTACTTCAGATCCTTGGCCGTCAGCATCGTCGGGGTCGGGCAGAAGACGGCGCCGAGTTTAATGGCGGCTGTGGCAAAGATCCACCACTCAGGGACACGGTGGAGCATGATGATGAGCCGGTCGCCCTTTTTGATGCCGTATTTGAGGAGCATGTTCGCCGCCTGGTTGGAGAGGTTCATCATGTGGCGGAAGGTGTAGAATTTTTCATGCCCTTCCTGGTCGGTCCAGATCATCGCCAGGCGGTTGCGGTCCTGTTTTGCCCACCTATCGACGACGTCGAAGCCGAAGTTGAAGTACTCCGGCACCTCCGGGTGGTAGGAGGCGTAGACGTCCTCGTAATTCATTGCAGTATGCTCGGCGTCTTGCATAGCAGGTACTAGGTTTGTGGTGACTGGTACATAAGGGGTGCGCCTCGAAAAAGAAGAGGGGGTCAGGCGTCCGGGCGGTCGTCAGTCTGGTTGTTCTCGAACCGCTGCATCTCCGTCATCTTCAACTCTTTCCGTTTGATCTTGCCGGAGAGGGTCTTCGGGAGTTCCTCGACGAACTCGATCGAACGGGGATATTTGTAGGGTGCGGTCGTCCGCTTGACGTGTTTCTGCAGGTCTTTGACGAGCTGCTCGGAGGGTTCGAAGCCGGTGTTGAGGACGACGAACGCCTTGACGATCAGGCCGCGGATCAGGTCGGGGGACCCGACGACGGCGCACTCCTGCACGGCCGGGTGCTCGATCAGCGCCGACTCCACCTCGAAGGGGCCGATCCGGTAGCCAGAACTCTTGATCACGTCGTCGTCCCGGCCGACGAACCAGAAATAGCCCTCGTCGTCCGCATATGCGCGGTCGCCGGTGTAATACCAGCCGTTTTTGAACGATTCGGCGTTCGCTTCTTTGTTGTCGAGATATTCCACGATGAGGCCGACCGGTCTCGGGTTGAGGGAGATGGCGATCCGCCCCTCCTCGAAGGGTTCGCAGGGGCGCCCCTCCTCGTTGTGGAGCTCGACGTGCCATCCTGGCGAGGGTTTGCCCATCGAACCGAATTTCGGCTCCATGCACGGGAAGGAGGCGATGGCGCAGACCGTCTCGGTCTGTCCGTAGCCTTCCCTGATGGTGAGGCCGGTGCCTTCCTGCCAGATGCGGATCACTTCGGGGTTCAGGGGTTCGCCGGCGCTGGTGCAGTGGCGCAGTTCCCTGAGGTCGTATTTCTTGAGGTCAGCCAGGATCAGCATCCTGTACACGGTCGGCGGGGCGCAGAAGGTGGTCACCTCGTATTTTTCGAGAAGCGGGAGGATCTCGGTTGCCGAGAATTTGCCCCTGATGTCGTAGACGAAGATCGCCGCGCCGGCGATCCACTGCCCGTAGATCTTGCCCCAGCCGCATTTCGCCCAGCCGGTGTCGGAGAGCGTGAAATGGAGGTCGTGCTCGTTGAGGTCCTGCCAGAATTTTGCGGTGATGATGTGGCCGAGCGGGTGGGCGTTGTTGTGCAGCACCATCTTCGGCTCGCCGGTCGTGCCCGAGGTGAAGTAGATGAGCATCGGGTCGGTGGCGCGGGTCTTTTTCACGACCGGCATCGAGACGATGCGGTGCGAGACCGGGGCCGGATAGATCAGTTCGTACGGGAAGCTCGCCCATCCTTCGAGTTCGCCGTCCGCAAGGAACCTGACCTGGAGCGACGGGCATTCCCGGCAGATCTCGTCGATCTTCCAGGTGTTTTCCAGGTCGGTGATGACCATCTTGAACTTGCCGGCACGGATCCGGTATTTGAGGTCCTTGGGGGTGAGGAGGGTCGGGCACGGACAGTATACGGCGCCGAGTTTGATGAGCGCGATGACGAAGATCCACCACTCCGGGATCCGCGGGAGGAGGAGGAGTACGCGGTCGCCCTTGCCGATGCCGTATTTGAGAAGGATATTCGCCGCCCTGTTCGAGATGTTCATCAGGTCTCTGAAGGTGAACTTTTTCTCGTTGCCTTTCTGGTCCACCCAGATCATGGCGAGGCGGTTCCGGTCCTTTCTGGCCCAGGCGTCGATGACATCGTAGCCGAAGTTGAAATGTTCGGGGACGTCAAGAGAAAAAGACGCACTGGTCTCATCGTAATCTTCCATGTTGTGCTCTGCCATGGGATCGGTCCGTATAGATATGGTGCGTCACCGTTTTTTAACTTGCGGGGGTGAAGGGGGCGGAGCGGGAAGTCCCCGGTCAACAGGCGCGGGGATGAACGCTCTGCCTCCCTTCCTTACTTTCACTCCACA
>JASGMW010000075.1 GCA_030156225.1 Methanofollis sp. | reverse complement strand
AATATAATATATAGATCTTTCCATTCTGCTATGGGCGTTCGGGAAAAAAGGCGCAACGGAGAGAGTATATGCCCTAGGTCATGCGGTGTTTGGGATCGATGATCGTGTGAAAGAGGCGTTCGCGATCGAGGTTGCGCTCCCGCTCCATGACGTCGGCGGTGATGTCCCGGTTGCTGCTCCGGTACGCCGTACCGATCCCGTCGATCAGGACCTTTCTGGTGAGATGGCCGATCCATCGCCGCTCTCCGTCCTGTCTCCTGATTCGAAGATCGACGGTTGAAATGTCGCTCCCGTTTCTGATCGCCGTCTCGTACTCCCTGAAGGCCTGTCGGTCTTCGGGCTCGATGATGGCGTCGAGGAGTCCGGCATCGGCGATGAACTCGTCCGGACGATATCCGGTGATCCGCTCGCATGAAGGCGAGACATAGACGAATTTCCCGTCGTCTCCCTGCAGGTATTCCCAGTCGTAGGTGAGATCGATGAGGTGGTGAAAGATGGTGCTCTCGTCTCCTCCCGACGGGACGCTCTCATTTATCTGGGTGGAATTTCCGGATTCATTCATAGTTGTCACCGAATCTGATGCCATTTTCCCGGGGCTCGCTCTGATATTCCGGGCGCTACGATGGAATACAATTTCCTTCTATCATTATTTATTGTTTGTTATTCATTTGTCGGGTTATATCATCGGAAGTGGAAATTTCATCAGATAATGATCGCGTAATTGTGATTTCAAGCACAAATGCGTGCATTTATGGTGCTTGACGTTGCGCATGGGAGGATCGAGGAGTCTATGTGATGCCTGACCTATTGCCGTCATGGGCCGCGGGCATCATATGGAGCGGGCATAACCGCCGTGCTGGACCGGAAGAGAAGTGAAACCATTTTCACGGCGTTCTTCTCCAGCACCTGTGTCCTTATAGTCAATGCTGGAGGCACCGAAGTTCCACCGTCTTTTTTTGGATTTCCTGAAAATACCAACTTTTTTCGGCCAATATTCATTCCACCCGACAAAAAGACGGATTGTGCCGAAAATAAAACCCCGGTCTAAAACTTCAACGTTGCCGGTTGATTTTTTTGGAAACGGTGGGAGGATCCATGACTTATAAAACGGAGTATATCAGCGGCGAGACAGGGCCGCATCCGAAAAAAAACCGCGGCAAACTCCGCACCCATGGGAAACCTGACAGAAAAAATGTGGACGATAACAAATGACTGAAACTGCAAAAAATCCCGGACTTTTAAGGCTGATTGAACTGGCCGGGCAGAAAAAAGGAAAACTGACGGCGTCCGCTCTCCTGGCAGCCATAGGAACCCTCTTCGGTTTTGTCCCGTTCATCGTGATATATCTCGTTGCAACGGCTCTTCTTTCGCCTCCAATCGACGAGGCCTATGTGTGGGACCTCGCACGTATCGCACTCGGTGCAACGATAGGTCGGTTCGTGCTGATGTACTTCTCGACCGTGCTCTCGCATATGGCGGCATTCGAGATCCTTTTCGGGATAAAACGCAGCATCATGGAGAAGATCGGGCGTCTTCCCCTGGGATACCTTAACACCAGGACATCGGGGGGAGTAAAAAAGATCATCAACGAGGACGTCGACAGGATCGAACTTTTCATTGCGCACCATATCCCTGATGTCGTAAGCGGCGTCGTCCTCCCGGTCGTAACCCTGATCTTTCTCTTCACCGTCGACTGGCGCCTTGCTCTCGTCTCGCTTGTCCCGGTCCCGCTTGCATTCATTGCGATATCATATGCATATCAGGAATCGGAATCGAAGTCCATGAAGGGATATTTCAGCGCACTCGACGATATGAACGGCATCATCGTTGAATACGTGCGGGGGATGCCGGTCATAAAGGTGTTCGGCCAGACCGTCGACTCTTTTTCCAGGCTTAAGGCGTCGGTGTACAAATACAGGGACTATGTCAACAGGTGGACGCGGGAGTGCGTGCCTCCCTACTCCGCATTCGCCGTCTGCGTCAACCTTCCGATCCTTTTCATCCTCCCGGCTGGCCTATGGTTCTACATCACCGGAACGTTGCAGATGCCCGTGCTGATCCTCTTCCTCATACTCGGCGTCGGGTACATGGGCGGCGTGATGAAGATGATGATGTTCGGCGGGCTGTGGCGCCAGATCGGTGAAGGTCTTTCGAGGATCGATGCGATCCTTAACGAGCCCGAACTTCCCGCACCGGAAAACCCGAAAATACCTGACGAGTATTCTGTCGAATTCAGGGACGTGACCTTTTCGTACGGCAGTGAACCTGTCCTTTCGGGTGTACATTTTGTCGCTCCTGCAGGAAGCGTAACCGCCCTCGTCGGTCCTTCCGGTGCGGGCAAGAGCACCGCAGCCCAGTTGATCCCGAGGTTCCGGGATGTCGATTCGGGATCGATAACCATTGGGGGCGTGGATATCAGGGACATTCCTCCTGAAAGGTTGATGGAAATGGTGGCCTTCGTCTTCCAGGACCTTTTCATGTTCCACGATACGATCGAGGAGAATATCAGGATGGGGAATAAGGAGGCGTCGAAGGAGGACGTGGCTGCGGCAGCCCGGGCGGCGCAGGCCGACGGGTTCATCAGGGAACTGCCTGACGGCTATGATACAGTGATCGGGAGCGGGGGCACATATCTCTCCGGCGGAGAGCAGCAGCGCATCATCCTCGCCCGTGCAATCCTGAAGGACGCACCGGTCATTGTACTCGATGAGGCAACCGCATTCGCCGACCCGGAGAACGAGTCCAGGATCCAGGAGGCATTCGGCTATCTCATGAGGGGAAAGACGGTCATCGTCATCGCCCACCGACTTTCGACAATTGCAGACGCGGGCCGGATCGTCGTGATCGATGGCGGACGGGTCGAGGAGTGCGGGCGTCATGGGGAGTTGATTAAAAAAGGCGGGCTTTATGCCCGTATGTGGGCGGCTCACATCGGCGCCCGCACCTGGCGCCTGCCCGGCGGAGGTGCAGCATGAGAGCGGCGTTAGATGTAATTACAGGGGGGGATATCAGTGTCTTCAAAAAGGCAATCCTTCTCCAGATCGTATATGACATTCTTAAGGGAGCTCCGTATGGGTTTTTGATATTGATCCTCTGGGTGCTTTTCAGCCCCGCCATCGATATGGATCAGATTGTCCTGCTCACCGGAGCCATGGCCGTAACATTCCTTCTTCAGTATCTCATCGGAAATATAGCAATGATCTCCTGCTATGAGGGTGGTTATACGCTCTGCTCACAGGCGCGCCTGAGACTCGGCGAACACCTGAGAAAACTCCCGATGGGATTCTTCAAAAAGCGCGATCCTGGTGATGTAACCGCCATCATGCTTCAGGATATGTCCTTCGTGGAGACCATCTTCACGCATCTTCTCGGGGATATGATTGCGGCCTTTGTCGTTCCCGCGATGCTTCTGGTCTTTCTCTTCGTACTGGACTGGAGACTGGCGCTTGCGGCTCTTGCGACCGCCCTGGCAGCGTTGCCGGTGCTGTACGTCACTCATGCGGTTCTTACCCGTATCGGCAAAAAACAGCACGGATTACGGGTAGATACCGATTCGCGTATACTGGAATACCTGCAGGGTATCAGGTATATCAAGGCGTATAACCTGGTCGGAAGACGCTTCAGCACTCTTGAACGTTCCTTAAAAGAATTTCACAGGGAGACGCTCCGCCTTGAGACGTATCCGGGGGCATTCGGGAGCTGCTACAACGGAATTCTCGGCATCGGTTTTGTCGTCATACTCCTGCTCTCGACGTACTTCTACTTCGGCGGGACACTCACGATCCCCGTGTTCCTTGTGTTCCTTGTAATCGGCTACCAGTTCTACCAGCCGCTGCTGTCGGCGGCCCTTTTCACCATGGAAGCGCGGTATATGAACATTGCCGCCGAAAGGATGAAAGAGGTTCTGGACACGGAAACCCTGAAGGAGCCGGAGATCAGCAGGTCCCCGGCAGGCTATGATATCGAATTCAGGGGTGTCGGTTTCTCTTACCTGAATACCAGAGTGCTCGACAATGTCAGCTTTAAGGCAGAGGAAGGCACGGTTACGGCACTCGTCGGACCGTCGGGTTCGGGAAAGACCACGATCACAAACCTCATCGCCCGGTTCTGGGATGTCGACGCGGGTTCGGTCTCCATCGGCGGCGTGGACGTAAGGGATATGTCGGCGGACGAGTTATATTCGCACCTGAGCATGGTCTTCCAAGATGTATACCTCTTCAGGGACACGATCTTCAACAACATCAGAGTGGGGAGGGCGGATGCGACTGAGGAGGAAGTGATTGCGGCCGCAAAAGCGGCACAGGCGCACAAGTTCATCGAAAAACTCCCCGAAGGGTATGACACGATGGTCGGCGAAGGCGGTTCGACGCTGTCGGGCGGGGAAAAACAGCGGGTCTCTATTGCCCGTGCGATACTGAAGGATGCACCGGTCGTACTCCTTGACGAGGCGACCGCATCCCTCGACCCCGAGAACGAACGTGCAATCCAGGAGGCCCTCAATGCACTTATCAGTTCAAAGACCCTGATTGTCATCGCGCACCGGCTGAGCACTATCGCGGACGCCGACAGAATCGTTGTGCTCAAAGACGGTAGAGTTGCCGAATCCGGAACACATGAAGGCCTCTGCAAAGAGAAGGGCCAGTACTTCCGGATGTGGCAGGAACAGGAGAAGGCGGGCGGCTGGACGTTTGAGTCCTCCGTCAGCACATAAATTTCACCAGGAGATGAATTCATGAAAAAAATACCTGAAGTAAAGAATGATTTCGGAGAACTGTACGGGAAACTGCGCACGAATCAGGAGACAAATCTGTTTATTGCAGCAATCGAACTGGAGATTTTCCAGGAACTCTCTGACTGGAAAAGTCCTGAGGATCTGGCGAAAACACTGTGCCTCAATGCCGGAAACACCGCGATCCTTCTGAATTCACTGGCATCCCTGGATTTGATCGAGAAGAAAGACGGTCGGTTCAGGAATTCACCGACTGCAGCCGAATTCCTTGCAGAAAAAAACGATCTCTATCTCGGGGATTTCTTTTTGTCATGCTTCAAGTGGTACAACATGTCTGCCGACGATATCTGTGGTCTTGTACGAGACGGCCCCGGGGAGAGATGCATGCCGGAGATAGAATCCGAAGAGACCTGGGCTGGACAGGCGAGGTTGTCGGTAAATTACCAGCGTGCGGGAATGGTGCAGCTGGCATCACGTCTTGTATCCTCGCTGCCCGAGTCTCCGTCATTCAGGAGGATGCTTGATCTCGGCTGCGGGCCCGGGCTCTTCGGCACATCGATCGCGATGAGCCATCCGTCCATGAATGTGGTTCTCTTTGACCAGCCGGCTGTTGCCGGAGTTGCCGAAGAAATGGTGAAAGAATACGGAATGGGCGACAGGATTGAAGTTATCGGGGGAAATTACATCACTGGTCCTATCGGCGGGGATTATGACCTGGTCTGGGCCTCGATGACACTCAATTTTACCGGAGATCGTCTGAAAGAGGTGATAAAAAAGATCCACGATTCCCTTAACCCCGGCGGAGTTTTCGTCAGTTTTTCCGACGGGAAAACGAACGAGGGAACAAAACCGAAAGAGATGGTGATCGGGACCCTGATGCCCGCACTGTACGGGGATGACGTGGGATTGAATGAAGGAGTAATTGCCGGTGCCATGATCGAAGCGGGTTTTGCATCGGTACAGAGCAGGGCCGTGATGACGCCTATAGGGGAGGTTATGGTGGATATCGCGAGAAAGCGCCCTTGAAACCGGCATCAATAGAGGAGTATTGACTATGGCAAATATGTTGAACAATTTCTTTCAGAATACCCGGAAACCGCGAGGCAGATCCGGGAGATTGATGTTGATCTGTATGAACTCGGGGCACGCAAAACTGGCTGCATGGGGATTTTCACACCTCCATCTAAATGCCGATTCGCATATCCTGGATATCGGCTGCGGTGGTGGAGCCAATATTGCAAAAATGCTGAAGGATTCGCCGGGCAGCATCGTGGACGGTATAGATTATTCAGAGGAAAGCGTTGCCTTCAGCCGGAAAACAAATGCGTCCCGGCTCGGGAAGCGATGTACTATCCGGCAGGGCGATGTGTCGTGCCTGCCATATCCAGACCGGTCTTTAAATCTTGTTACCGCCTTTGAGACCATTTATTTCTGGCCGGATCTGGACGCCGCCTTCAAAGAGATACAGCGGGTTCTTAAGCCGGGCGGCATTTTTTTTGTTTGCTGTGAGATGGAGAATCCTGATAATACCGCATGGACGGATCGCATAGATGGTATGACAATCTATCGGGGCGATGATTTAAAAAAACGTCTTTTAGAAATTGGTTTTCAAAGTGTGGATTTACACAGAAATAAAAACGGATGGATGTGCCTGGAGGCGGTTTGTTAATTACTGACCAGAACACTCAGTTCTCTCCAATGAACCAATCACTCCCGGACAGCAGGATCGAGTATCTCGATGAGTCGTTTCATCATAAAACAGGCCGGCGGCATTTTGATCACCGTCGCACCTTTCTTCCCTGACCTGCAGCCTGCGGTGATCGCAGTCATGCCGTCGACGATCATAAAAAGCTCGGTATTCCAGTTCCTATCCTTCATCACCGGCCCGAGTTCCTCCATCTCCCTGAACAGGTCGGCCAGGCCGCTGCTCATCTCCTCCACCCGCAGGCCCTCGTAAGTGAATTTTTCCCTTTCATGCGAGAAAATGGTGAGTTTCACCTGTTTTCTTGCTGCCTTCAGGTCCCTGAGGAGAGGATGGAGCGGTCCGGGATCTTTTATAATGATGACGATATCACGTTCTGCGTACCTGATTAGAGATTTTTCCCTGTTTATTATTCCTTGTTCGCTGTGGATCGACCAGAACGGTGAAGGGGGCTTTGCCTCGTAATTGAGTTTCTTGAGGTCTTCTATCATTCCATCAATGGAAGAACAGTATTTCTCCTTTATGGCGGTGAATACTTCAGCCGGGTCTTCAGCCAGGTAATATGTCGGTGTGCCCTCTTCTATAAACACGAATCCCCTGTCGGCCAGTGCGTTCAGAACAGTATAGATCCTTCCCTGCGGAACGCCCGAAATCTCGCAGATCTCCCTTGCAGTGCCCCTGCCAAGGCCCACAATTACTGCGTAGGCTTTCGATTCGTACTCCGTAAATCCGTAATTTTTCAGGTTTTCAATGAGGTTTTCCGGCATTACAACCCACCTTGGTTGTAATTACTTGAATATATTGTACCTTCAATCTCTTCTTCTCTCTGACACCCCGGCGATTTGTGCGGGGGAGTTCTGGAGGATAGATGATGAAAGAACCGTATAAAGAATCTCAGGGTGAACCAGACCGGAAGAAACGAAAGACGGTGATGACTGTTGCACTCCTTGGAATGTATATGTCTGTGCTGGACGGCGTGATCATCTCGATCGCCCTTCCGACGATCACCTCATACTTCAACGCGGACATCGCCATATCGCAGTGGACGATGACCGGTTACCTTGTCGCCATGACTGCGGCAATGCTGGTCTTTGCCAGGCTGTCCGAATCTTTCGGGAAGAACCGGATGTTTCTTGCGGGGATGGCGGTCTTTACCATCAGTTCACTCGGCTGCGCTCTTGCACCGTCTCTTCCCGTACTCCTCGGATGCCGGATCATTCAGGGCCTTGGTGCCGCCATGTCGGTCTCCATCGTGATGGCGATCATCTTTGAGCTCTATCCCTTCTCCGAACACGGGAAGGCGATGGGGCTCCTCGGGTCGACCATCGCACTTGCAAGTCTGAGCGGCCCGGTTCTTGGCGGGGGCCTGCTGAGTGTCTTCGGCTGGCATGCGATCTTCATGATCAACGTACCGATCGGCATCGTACTCGTCTTATTCGGCATCTCCTCGATGGACCTGGAGATCCCGAAAAAATCCGGGAAGGAGAAGATGGACTGGATCGGGGCGGGAAGTTTCGGGGCTGCTATTGCATTGGCAATGCTTTTCCTTGGCTTCGTTGCAGAAGGAGCGGGGACAGGCATATTTGTTGCTGCAGCACTGTGCGCATGCATCGTCTCCCTTGCACTCTTCGTCATCATAGAACGGCGTCACCCCCGCCCCCTGCTCGATCTTTCGATCTTTTCGGAACGTATGTTTGTCGTACCGCTGCTCTGCATGGCTCTTGTATTCACGGCCTACATGGTGTTAAGTATCTCGCTGCCTTTCTATCTGGAAAGCGTCATGGCGTTCTCCCCGCTTCAGGTGGGACTGGTGTTCATGGTGATCGCCGCGATCCTGACCGTCGGAGCCCCCTTTGTAGGGAAGATCTATGACCGGCACCCGTGGAAATATTTCACCGGGGTCGGACTCTTTGTCGGGGCGCTCGGGCTCTTCGCGTTTGCTTACTTTGCGCGGGCAGTGAACCTGACACCGTTGATCGGCGCACTGCTTGTCTTTGCGATTGGCTTTACAATTTTTCAGGGCCCGATAAATGCAGAGATCATGCACGGTCTGCCTGTAGAGAAATCAGCAATCGCCTCGGGTCTGAACAGTGCAGGAAGGCAGTTTGCAATGGCGCTCGGCTCATCATTGGCCTCGATAATCTTCGTCTTTCAACCCAAACACCGCATGACCTAGGGCATATACTCTCTCCTTTGCGCCTCTTTTTCCGAACGCCCCCAGCAGAATGGAAAGATCCATATATTATATTCCCTAATATTGTATCATATGGATGAGTGGGCTCGTACGTGGCTGGAAGACCAACGCCGGAAGGGCGAGAAGTGCCTTGAGATCAAGT
>JASGMW010000074.1 GCA_030156225.1 Methanofollis sp. | reverse complement strand
TACAACCTGGAGATGCAGGGGTGCAGTCAGCCACCCAGACGAGAACTATCGACATGATAGAGTCTCAAGCCCCGTCCACACAGGCGCGGGGTCGTTGACTAACAGCGCTAGAAGATCTCGACCTCTTCGTCCTGCGCCAGCCGCACCCGCTCCTCGTACGCCGCGGGGTCGCGGGCGTACTCCCGGATCGCTTCGAGGTCTTCAGCCGCCCGGCTCTCCCCGAGGTCTGCCTGGAGGGCTGCGAGTTCGGCATCGTGCCGTCTGAGCGCCCCTACCATGACCGGATGGAGATAATCCTCTATTTTCACCCTCTCCCCATCGAAATGCGGGGCGTCATATACCAGCTGCTCGATCGCCAGCGGATCGCCCATAGCGGCGAGGAGGTGGACGGCGTCCCTGATCGCCGGGCGACCGTCGGGATCCTCCCGCGAGCGTTCGAGGATCGCCCTGATCCGTCCGGCCGCAGCCAGGGTGTTCCCCGGCAGTGTCCCCTGCCGCACGGCCGCAGCGTGCAGGATCTGGAGGGCCGTCCGCGCCGCCCTCTCTCCGGGCTCCAGCGCGCCGGCGATCGCGTCCAGGTCCGCCGGTGTGAGGGGTGTCACCGACTTGAACAGGAGAATATCGTGGAGAGCGGCGCAGACCGCGTCGCCGTCCCCTGACGCCAGTGCGTCTTTCAGGGCGGCGGTCGGAAGCATGGCCTCGTCGGGATTCGCCATCATGCATACCCGCGCTGCGGATCCAGAAAAACCCTCGTGCCCAGAACAGAGGAGGTGGGTTGCCGTACCGCGCGATTTCGACGCCACGGACGAAGAATCGACACTCGAACAGTCGCAGCCGTGAAGGCGCACGGCGTCAGAACCCTGCCGAACATGAGCGGCAGGGACGAGACGCGCATCCATGCAAACGAGCCTGGAGAATCTCTCGTCCATCGGGCTTCAACCCGGTGTCGCCCTTGATGGGAGGCCAGAGAAGGACGCTGCGGGATAAACTCTTTTCGTCGGGGCCCGGAGTGTTGATAGATACACGATGAGAGATGCGGCAGATCTGAGAGCGATATTCAGGAGAATCGACGGCCGGGGCTACGGCGCCTATAAGGACTGCGAGGGCGGTTATGTCTTCGACGGTTACACGCTGCAGATCGATCATGTCCAGGGCGACTCCTTCGCCGCCCCGAGCCGCGTGCGGGTGTGCGTGCCGGCGGCCACGGCCGGGTTTCCAGAACGCTGTTTTTTGACGAAGAACCGGACCGTCGCCCTGCGGGATTTTCTCGCCCGTTCGTTTGCCGATGCGCTCGCCTCCCGCGGCAGGGGAAGACGGGGCAGCGGACGAAGCGGCGAGATCACCGTCGTTCTCCCCGGCCAGGAGATCCTGGAGCGCTCCTCGGTGGTGGCGACGGCAGACGGCGACATCGAACTGCGTTTTTGGCGTGCTACCGGCCGGAGGACGCCACCGCACGGGCGCGAGCGATCGCCGTCAGGCATGCCTCAGATCGATCGGTCCCGAAAGACAACGGCTTCGGCCCTTTCAGACGGCGGGTGCCTGGCGCCGGGAGCATCGACGCCAGCAAGGGACGGCGGGATGCGAAGGTGGCGGCGGCCGGCGTGCGGGGGATCAGGTTCGGAGTCCATGAGATCGACCTCTCGGCCGTTTCGCAGGTGGTCGATCCGGCCCAGACGACGGCGATCGCCCATGCCGTCCTCAGGGCGCGGCGCCTGATGGACGCCCGCACGAGCCTGCGGGAGGCGGTCGATGCGGTGGTTGCGGAAGTGGAGCGGGACGGCCTCGACGTCCTCACGCCCTATCCGACAGGCGGCCTTGCGGCATTCCGCCCCTACGAACTGGCGGCGGCGATAAACAGGCTGCGGACGCTGCGGGTCGGGCAGCAGGAGTGATGCGGGATCACGGGCGCGGCGGGCGTCCCTGTTGCACCTCCCGCACGGCCCTGATCTCTGGGCTCTCCATGCCGCCGAGCAGTGCCACGATCGCCCCCGCGTATGGCTCCTGCCGCGTCATGCTCGGGGATGCACGCGGATCGTCGCGCTGCCCCTTTCGCCCCATCTGCGCATGCCCGGTGGCGATATAATAGAGAAAATCCTCTTTTCCAAGACCCCACCGACAGTTCACCTGCATCCGAACGATATCCGGATTCCTCAGGTTCCGGGAGAGTAACGCACGCGTTCCCGGCAGGGGCACCGGGTCTCCGTCATTCGATCCGGCGCGTTCGATCACCCGCCGCCACAGCCGATCGCCGCATCCGGGCAGGAGCGGCAGTACCGGTTCGACGGCGGGGTGCCGTCGCCGACATCGTGCCGGCAGAAATGCGCGTCCATGCACGGTACTTGCGGCTGAGATGCCGATGAAAGGATCGGCGGATCTCCGTCACCGCAGCGCGGACGGCTCCGGGGCGAGGCCGTCGGGCCCGCCTCTCTCCCGATTCCTCCTGAACCGATCCCGGTCACCGCCACCCGCCCGGCTGAGCGCCCGATACGCCGCGATCTTCACCCGGTCCTGGACGAGGAACATCACCAGCGTATATCCCCAGACCAGCCCGGCCAGGTACCAGCCGATCGGTGCCATCATCAATCCATATACGGCGATGAGCGTGGCGAGCGCCTGGGTTGCGATAACCGCGGCGAAGAGCTGCCGCGACGGAGCGATGGACCAGAACGGTCCCCTGGTACGGGCAACAAAGACCGTCAGATGGCCGCCGACCGAGAGATTCAGATAGACAAGGGTCTGGACCATCGCCGGATTGAGATGAAAGACCATCGCACCCAGATAAAAGATGCCGAACGACCTGACCGCGGCAAACAGGCCGATGGCGATCGCCATGCCCATGACGAACCGCATGTCCCAGGACTCCGGTCTGTTCGAACAGCGGACGTTGTCATAGGCGATTGAAAGGATCGCCCCGTCGTTCAAAATGGCCAGAAGGACGATCATGATCGCCGTCACCGGATAGGTGTTGAAGAGCACTATCGCCAGGAAAATAAAGACCAGCAGCGCCGAGGTCTCTGCAACGCGGTAGATCGTGTAGTTGAGCATCCGCTGAAAGATCTTTCTGCTCTCCCGGACGGCGTCGACGATGACGGAGAGGCCGGGCGTCATCAGCACGATGTCCGCCGCCGCTCTGGCGGCATCGGTCGCCCCGGCAACCGCGATCCCGGCGTCAGCCTTCTTCAGCGCCGGGGCGTCGTTCACCCCGTCGCCGGTCATCCCGACGATGTGCCCGCGCTGCTGCAGCACGTCCACGATATGATACTTGTGTTCCGGGAAGACCTGGGCAAAAGAGTCTGCCTGTTCGATGGCGTCGTCCATCTGCCCGGCTTCATGATATTTCGTTTCCGAAAAAACACCGGCGTCCACGATCCGTTTTCCAAGTCCGATCTGCCCGCCGATCTCCCGTGCGATCGCCGTCTGATCGCCGGTCACCATCTTCACGTCGATGCCCAGGTTTTTTATCGCGGCAACGGTCTCCGCCGAGTCGTCGCGCAACGGATCGAAGAGGGGAAGAACGCCAAGAAATCGCCACGCACCCCCGCCGTCGGCCCTGGCTACCCCGAGAGAGCGGTACCCCCTGGCGGCAAAGGCGTCGATCGCCTCCCCGACCCGGGAGCGGATTGCGTCCGCATCCGGATCAAGTTCCAGAACGACCTGCGGCGCTCCTTTTGTCGCTTTGAAGGTATTCCCGTCCAGGTCTTTCACCGTGACCTCGGTCCGTTTATGGACCGGGTCGAAGGGCTGGAAGTGGACGACCTGATACGACCCGAGTTGTCCGGCGTCTTTGACGCCTCCGATCACCGCCGTATCGATCGGATCCCTGTCCTCCGCTCTGGACGCAAGGGCGGCGGCGAGGATCACCTGCCCGGGGTCTCCGTCGCCTGGGACGAAGGGATCGCCTGGAGTCAGTTCGTTTTTCGTCAGCGTGCCGGTCTTGTCCGAGCAGAGGACGTCGATGCCGGCGAGTTCTTCAATCGCGGTCAGCCTGGTCACGATCGCCTGTTTGCGGGCAAGAACGCTGGCGCCGAGCGCCATGGTGACCGACAACACCGCCGGCATGGCCACCGGGACGGCCGCCACCGTCAGCACCAGGGCGAACTGAAGCACCTCAAGGAACGGATCGCCCCGCGCAGAGGCGACCGCGATGATGACCGCAGCCAGCACCAGGGCGGTGACGATCAGGCGGTTTGCGATTGTCCCGACGGCACGCTGCAGATGGCTGCGGGTGCCGCCGGCCCTGACCAGTTCGGCTGTTTTTCCATAATAGGTGCCGCTGCCCGTCGCATAGACCAGCGCCTCGGTTTCGCCCTGCCGCAGGATCGAACCTGAATAGACCGTGTCGCCCTTTTTCCTTTCGGCCGGCAGCGATTCACCGGTGAGTGCGGACTGGTCCACCTCGGCCGGATCGTCGCCGAGCAGTCTGGCATCGGCAGGGACGATGTCGCCGATGCGCAGCCGTATGATGTCGCCCGGCACCAGTTCCCGCGAGGGGATCGCCGTCCAGGCGCCGTCTCTCTTCGCCATGGCCTGGATCGCCAGCTTCTTTTTCAACGCCCCGATGACGTTGCCGGCCTGGTACTCTTCCCTGAACCCGACGACGGCGTTCAGGATTAACAGTGCGGAAATGACCGCTACGTCCTCCCAGTGGTGCAGAACCCCGGAAAGAACCGCGGCGGCGATGATCATCCCGGGGATCGGGCCCCAGAAATACGACAGAAACTTGACGAACGGGTGCGTCGTCTCTTCGGCGATCTCGTTGTATCCATATTCCCGGAGCCGCCGGTCCGCTTCCGAACGGGCGAGACCTCCGGCCGTTGTGTCGAGTCGCCTCTCCAGTTCTTTGACGGACAGGGAGGCATCCTGCGATGCCGCTCCTTTTTCCGGATGTGCAGTGCCGGTCCGCGTTTTTTTCATCATCGCCTCACGCCGGTGCGTACCGCACGGGAAAGCAGAAAGGCCGGCTCGTTCTCCCGCGGGAGCACAGGACAGACTGCTTCCTGCCCCTAGATATTCTTTCCCCCTTTGCGGAAATATCCGGACATGGGGCCGGATTCCCTCCTGTTCAGTGCTCCGGGCCGCCCGATTTCAGGTACGCCTCGATAACGTCCTGCACCGCTTCGAAGATATGGTCGTCGCCCACCATCGCCGTGATCCCGTCCCGGTCGAGTTCCGCCCTGACCGGGTCGCCCAGTTCGCTCATCACAAAGGTCACTCCCGTCCTCTTCAACTCCAGAATGACCGATTTCAACGCTTCAGCCGAGGTGTAGTCTATGTCTCCGATATTTGCCGCGGAGAGACAGAACCATTTCAGGGGGGGCCGGGCATTTCTGGAGAGGCCGAGAACTTCTTTGATGAAATGATTTTCATTTGCAAAATAAAGGTTCGATCCGAATCGGTAGACCATCAGGCCCTCCGCCGCCTGCCGTCCTTCGGTCAGCGGGGTGGTCTTCATGGCCCCCCGCGGGGTCTGCACCAGCAGCGTGTCCAGCGGCCGGTAACTGTGGCGCAGGTGGGCGAGAATCGAGAGCACGACTGCAACGGCGAGCCCGATCTCGACACCCACGACGACGACCGCGAAGGCGGTGATGAGAGCGACGCCGAACTCGACCGGCCGTCTGGTGCGCAGCGAGATCATGCCCCTGAGATCGACCAGACGAAGCCCGATGACAAATACGATCGCCGAAAGTGCCGCCGACGGCAGATATGCAAGCGGCCGGGTGATGAAGAGCAGCACGACCAGAACGACCGCTACCGTGGCGAGCTGGCAGAGCTGGGTGCGTCCGCCGGCGCTGTACACCATCTCGGTCTTGGTGGGGCTTCCGTTTACGACGAATGTGCCGGAGATTCCTGCGGCCATATTTGCAAGCCCCAGCCCGAAGAGGTCGGTGTCTTCATCATAGGTGTCTGAAAACTTCAACGCGTACGCCCGCGACGTGGCCGCACTCTGGGCCAGGATCACGATAAAACAGGCGACGGCCAGGCTGAAAAGGCCCGGTACTTCGGAGAGGGGAACGTCGGGAAAGGCGATCACAGGAAGGCCACCCGGAACGGTGCCGAGTACGGCGATGCCGCAGGATGAAAGGTCGAACGCCCAGCTCGCGACGATCGCACCTACCACTGCGATGAACGCCCCGGGAATTTTCGTCCCGATCCGCCGGGACAGGACGATGATCGCGATCACCGAGAGGGAGAGCAGAAGGGTGGGAAGATGGGTGCAGCAGGCGATGTCCGCGATCAGATGCGGGATCTGCAGGAATGTCCCGGATGCGTCCCGGGAGATGCCGAAGATGCCGTCAAGCTGGCCGATTGCGATCTGGATCCCGACCCCGGTGAGAAAGCCGATCAGCACGGTGCGGGAGAGAAATTCTGCGACGAACCCGAGTTTCAGAAGACTTGCAGCGATGAGAAACACCGCGGCGAGCAGTGCGATCATGCCGGCATAGGCGATATATTGCGGCGATCCCGGCACGGCCATCATGACGAGCCCGCCGGCGATAATTGCCGCGGTCGCCGAGTCCGCGCCGACGACAAGATGGCGCGACGACCCGAAGATGGCGAAGACGGTCATGGGCAGAAGAAGGGTGTAGAGTCCGGTGACCACCGGCATTCCTGCAATTCTGGTGTATCCCATGACTTCAGGGATGGCGAGGGCGGCGAACGTCACGCCGGCGAGGATCTCGGCCGGGATCTGTGCCCGGTCGATGGGAAGGATCCCCTGCAGGAAACGGAATCGGCTGGATCCAGGGGGTTTTTCTGCAGGTGCCATGGGTGTTTCCTCTCGCGATCGGGGGCCGGAGAACTGGTGTGCCCCATCTCTTCGGAAACCGCGGCAGAGACGGTCCGGCCTTTCCCTGTTTTCATCTTTGGAGATGCTGCCGTGTCGTAGTTCTGCAGTGCAGATTCGCAACAGATCTACTTATATGTGTATCTGCCGGGGTCGGCCGGATCGTTTTTCTCCTCTCAGCTCCCTGTTCTCTCTGTCTCATGTTCGAACAGTACGATCTGACCAGGAAGGTGAGCGATGAGGAATATGAACGGATCTTTCCGGATCTTGCGGCCCGCTTCGGTCGCCTTCAGCGGGAGGCCCGCGATCTGGATCTGCCGGTGATCATCGCGGCCGACGGCTGGAATCTTTCCGGCATCTCGACGATGCTGCACCAGTTCATTCTGTCCCTCGATCCCCGCCTGTATTCCTATTACGCCGTGTCGGCACCGAACCGCGAGGAGGAGGCAAGGCCGTTTCTCTGGCGGTTCTGGCTGCGGACGCCGGCCGCTGGCAGGATGACGATCTTCGACCGTTCGTGGTACTCGCGCCTGACCGCGGAGTTCATGCGCCCGGAAGACAACAGCGTACCCGACCGCTCTCTGCGCGAGATCGTTCGGTTCGAGCGGCAGCTCACCGACGCCGGCGTGGTCGTCGTGAAACTGTTTCTCCACATCAGCAGAGACGAGCAGGCGCAGCGGATCGAGCGGATCAAACAGGAACCGGAGGCGACGATTTTGATCGACGGCCACGAGGATGTCAGGCTCGAACACTACGATCTCTATCTCCCGATCTTCGAGGAGATGATCGCCGGGACCGACGCGCCGAATGCGCCGTGGACGGTGGTCGAGGCGCACGACCGCAACTTTACGGTGATCAAGGGGATGAGCACGGTCGTCCACGCTCTCGAACGCGCGATCAGGGAGCGCCGGTCGACGGTCGTGCCGCGCTACCCGGCGCCCATGCAGCCGCCGTCGGAAAAACGCCTCGTTCTCCCTGATCCGACGAAACATTCCCTTTCAAAGAAGGAGTATCAGGAGGAGATCGATCGCTACGGCAGGCAGATCACCGAACTGCAGTACGCCCTCTACCAGGAACGCGTGCCTCTGATCGTGGTGTACGAGGGCCGGGATGCCGCCGGGAAGGGGGGGGTGATCATGCGGCTGACCAGGCGCCTCAATCCCCGCATCTGTCAGGTCGAGCCGGTGGGTCCGCCGACCGAGGACGAGGCGCGCCACCATTATCTCTGGCGGTTCTGGCGGGATCTCCCGAAGAAAGGACATGTGTCCATCTTCGACCGGAGCTGGTACGGCAGGGTGCTGGTCGAACGCGTGGAGGGCCTCTCCTCGCCGGCAGAGGTGGAGCGGGCCTACGGGGAGATCAACGAGTTCGAAGAGGCGATCGTCGACTGGGGTGCGGTTCTCGTGAAGTTCTGGCTGCATATCGACAGGGACGAGCAGCTCCGCCGCTTTATCGACCGGGAGGAGGACCCCGAGCGGCAGTGGAAGATCACGCCGGACGACTGGCGCAACCGGAGCAGGTGGGAGATCTATGCGGCCTCGGTCGCGGAGATGCTGGAGCGGACCGACACGAAGACGGCCCCGTGGACGGTGATCTCTTCGAACGACAAGCGGTATGCGCGGGTCGAGAGCCTGCGGACGATCGTGGATGCGGTGGAGCGGGCGCTGAAGTAGCCCATCATCTTTTTGTCCGCGTGGATCGATGTAGTAGGAGAGCGAGGGTAGCCAAGTCGGCCAAAGGCGCCGGACTTAAGACACGATCCACTAAAATAGTATCGGATCTGTAACTTCGACCGCTCACTCAAGCGAAATGCACATCATTTCATCACCCCAAGAACACACCAGAAAACTCAGATTGCGAGGGTAGGTAAGCCAGGCCAAAACCGACGGACTTAAGATCCGTTCTCGCAGGGGTTCATGGGTTCGAATCCCATCCCTCGCACTTTTTCTTTTCCCGATTATATCGATGATGAATTTTGAATGGAGACGTACGTTCATCTTCACGCTCCCTCTTCGTACGCTGCCCGGCACCACAGAACGCCGGCCCGATCCTCTCCCGCTCAGGCCCGTGCCGGCTCGGTGGACACTGGCGCTGTGCCCCCTACCGCCGCACGCGGCGATAGACATCACCCCCGCCCGGCCCTTCGGGCCTCCTCCCCCCTTTCAGGGGGGCAGTCATTGCGATAGTGACCCTGGAGGGCAAAGGCGGTCGGTGCGCCGCGAGCCTGCGAGCAAGCACGGACCGCCGGCGGGGGTGGGTGGTGGGTAGAGCATCACCGGGCCCCCCGGGCCCGGTCATGGTGAGCACAGCGCCAGCGTCGAAGAAGAAGAGGCCGGGACGAATCCCCCGGTCAGAAAATCCGCCGCCCGCTGCGCATCCGTCGCCGCCCGCACCACATCGGCCGCCGACCCCTCCCGGATATGCCCGAGCCACCCGGCGATATAGGCCGCCGTGTTCTCCTGGAGCGGCGGCGTATCGA
>JASGMW010000073.1 GCA_030156225.1 Methanofollis sp. | reverse complement strand
TCATAGTATAATATGCACCATATGTTGTTATAGTTTCTGGTGGACGGGCTGTATCCCGCCATTGAAATGGCGGGGATTAGCCCTGACTTGATCCTAAAATGGATGAAGGAGACGGGGCTGATGGAGGGCTATGCACTTGAAGGAATGCTGCTGGAACTGACCAGGATTAAGAAGATCAGGCTCGCCAATGGCGAGACCATGGTGACGAAACTCTCGCGGAGGCAGAGGTCGATCCTTGAGAAGCTGGGACTATGCGCTTAACTCCCGGGAAGTCAGGGCTCTACCCCGGATGATTCCCTCGGGGGCCGGCAAAGATCGCCTGAAATTACCAGGGACAGATTCACCGGAAACCGCCGGTGCGCATGGCCGGTACGCGGGATCATCAGGGAAAAATATCTGGACGCCACTATTTGCGGAAAAATCCCGAGAGCAAAACCATCGAACAAAAATGGGAGCGCCGCCAACAGGACTCGAACCTGTGACATGCTGGTTAACAGCCAGCCACTCTACCAACTGAGTTATGGCGGCACAGAAGCGTTGTGCCTTATTACCTATCTTCGCGCTCCTATTAAACGTTATGGACCCCGGATCTCGCGCATCTCTTCGAGAAGGGCGATCATGGCGTCGAGATCGTCGTCGAGATGTTCGAGGAAAACGAGGGCGCGTTCGGTCGCCACCGCCCCCGCAGGCGAGGCCCTGATATATCCCATGCCTTCGAGCACCCGCAGGGAGTAACGGACGCGGTGGTACGGCAGGCCCAGCACCTCAGCGAGCTTCATGATCCCGATGGGCTGATGGGCGGCGACCACCCGCAGGACTTCGAGGTGGCGGGCGACCAGTTCGATCTCAGTCTTCAGTTTTTCGAGCATCGTCCTCTTTCTTCTCCGGAGGGGAAGCATGGATGTCCAGCCACGCCTTCGTCCGGTAATAGTCCTTCCGGAAATACCAGATCAGCGGGATATCGACGAGGATGAGCACAAGCGCAACAACAGGTCCGTACGGTTGCGGCGCCTTGAAATAAAGGCCTATGGCAAGTGCGACGAAGATGATGATCGCGTTCAGGACGATCGTCAACTTCCAGAACTTAAACTTGAAGACCTGCTGGTCTGCGTCCTCCATCACTCGTAATTGCATTTTGATAATTAAGTACTTGTGGTATCCCCGCAATAGGTACACAGAATGGCGGGCCCCGCCCGCCGGGAACGACCCATGAAAAGACTGGACGATGCCGTTGCGGCTGCCGGGTGCGCCGCCTACGTGACCTACGCCTCCTCACAGGACGCGGATTTCAGATACCTCACCCGGTTCCAGGTCTCCGACGCCCTCCTGTACATAAAACGCCTCGGCGAAGAACCCCTGCTTGTCGTCCCGCAGATGGAATACGCCCGCGCCGCCGCCGAAGCCGCAGCCGTGCCGGTGACCCGGGCCGACGCGGGCTACCTGGCCTTCCTGGACGAGACGAAAGACCCCTGGAACGCGCTGGCGCAGACCGCCGCCGCCCTTGCCGGCGGGCCGGCGCTCGTCCCGGAGGGTCTCCCGTACCGCCTCGGCCGCCTGCTCGAAGGGCACGGAAACGTAGTCGTCGACACCGGCGGTGCCGTGGGCGCGATGCGGGCTGTAAAGACCTCGCGCGAACTCGCCGCCATCCGCACGGCACAGAGAGCGACGGCGGCGGCGGTGGACCTCGGGATCGGCATGATCCGCCGGTCCTCGCCGAAAAGTGGCGTCCTTGTCCTCGACGGCGAGACGCTCACTGCGGAACGGGTAAAGACCGCGATGCACGTTTTTCTCATGGGACAGGGCTGCATCGCCCGCGAGACGATCGTCTCGTGCGGAGAAGACTCGGCGATGCCCCACCGCCAGGGCGCCGGTCCCCTCAGACCGGACGAGCCGATCGTCTTCGACGTCTTCCCGCAGCACGACCAGACCGGCTACTACGCCGACATGTCCAGGACGGTCGTGAAGGGCGAACCCTCCCCCGAAATCAGGGAGATGCACCGGGCCGTCCTGGATGCGCAGACCCTCGGTGAGTCTCTCATCCGCGCCGGCGTCGCCGGAGCCGACGTCCACAACGCCGTCGTGAAACTCTTCGACGAACAGGGCTACGAGAGCGGTGCAAGGGGGTTCGTCCACAGCCTCGGCCACGGCGTCGGGCTCGAAGTGCACGAGTCCCCCTCTCTCTCCCCCTCGGGCGGCCCGCTCGTCGCCGGCAACGTCGTGACCGTCGAGCCCGGCCTGTACTACCCGGGCATCGGCGGGGTGCGGATCGAGGACATGGGCGTCGTCGCCGCCGGAGGATTCGATTGTTACACCGATTACAACAGAGACCTGATCCTATGAAAGACGACGAAATAGAGCAGTACCTGGAAGCAGGGCGTATCGCAGAACGGATCCTGCACGCGGGCGCAGGCATGGTGACACCCGGCGGATCAGTGCTCGAAGTGGTGGAGGCCGTCGAAACGATGGTGACCGACACCGGAGCCGACCTCGCCTTCCCCCTGAACCTCTCCTTCAACGAAGACGCCGCCCACGACACCGCCTCGACAGCCGACGACCGGCTCTTCTCGGCCGGCGACCTGATCAAACTCGACCTCGGCGTCGCCCTCGATGGACGGATCGCCGACACCGCCCTCTCGGTAGACCTCGGCGGGCACGAAACGCTCGTCGCCGCCTCAGCCGCCGCCCTCGCGCGTGCGATCTCCTGCGTACGCCCGGGCGTCACCGCCGGAGAGATCGGGGCCGCCATCCAGACCGAGATCGAGGGCCGCGGCTTTCTTCCGGTGGCAAACCTCACCGGCCACGGACTCGCCCCCTACCAGATCCACACCGCCCCCACCATCCCCAACGTCGGGATCGCCGGGGGCGCCGTCCTCGAAGAAGGCATGGTCGTCGCCATCGAGCCCTTCGCCACCACCGGCAGCGGGAGGGTGAGCGACCGGGCGCGGACCGAGATCTACCAGCAGATCGCCGTAAAACCCGTACGCCTCCCGTCGGCAAAGCGCATCCTCGGCGGGATCAGAGACCGGCGCGGCATGCCGTTCTCCCGCCGCTGGCTTCCGCAGGAGAAGATCGAGATCGCCCTCTCGATGCTCGTGAAATCCGGCGCCCTCTACGGGTACCCGGTCCTCCACGACGTGGCCGGCTCCTTCGTCTCCCAGGCAGAGCACACCATGATCGTCACTGCAGACGGCTGCATCGTGACGACAGGGCAGGGATAGTATTATTGGAACACACCAGCAATAGTAGATGTTACATCCATGTCGAGTGCTGACAGCAGAGACGACGTCATCCGACTGATGGAGGTGCTCCTGACGGCCGAGGTGTTCAACCGGACACCCCGGCTCGATCTGGACGACCTCTCCCCCCAGCACCGGAGCCTCTTTCTTGCAGGCCCCGAAGCGTCCGAGGTGAAACGGCCGGTCCTCGTCACCGAAGGCCTGCTCAAGCGGGTGGCCGGACAGTCCGATGACTCCATAAAAAGTCTCCAGAAAAATCCTTTCGTCGATTTCGACACCTTAAACCTCCAGTACCACCTCACCGACCTGCAGGCGGCGGCCGGGTGGTTTGTCGGCCACGGCGGCAGGGACCGGGTGGAGAAAAATCCCGCCCTCGCCTTTTTCATCGGGGGCTATGACTCGCTCGGAATCGATTACGGGAGCGTGCGGGAGAAAAACCCCAGGTTCGCCGATTCGAGAATCGCCCTCGACCAGCGGATCGCAAAGGTCCTTGCACAGGACGAAGCGATCAAGGAGGCGATGGAACTGGTGATCATCTCGGCCCCCGCCGAGATCGAGCAGCAGATGATCGGGCTTGTCTGCTCGCATGACCAGAAGGAGATGATCGCACGGATCAGGACGGCGATCGACAACCGCGACTTCCTCAGGGAGCACAACATCTCCGAAGTCGGCAAACTTCTCTTCGTCGGCCCGCCAGGCACAGGCAAAACCTCGCTGGCCCTCGCGCTCTCCGGCGATCTCGGGATGCCGCTGCTCGAGGTCCGCCTCTCGATGGTCACCTCGCAGTACCTCGGCGAGACCTCCAAGAACATCGACCGGATCTTCGATCTCGCAAAGCACCTCTCCCCCTGCATCCTCTTCATCGACGAGTTCGATTTCGTGGCCAAAAGCCGGATCTCGGACGACCACGGGGCGATGAAGCGCGCCGTGAACATGCTCCTCAAGAACATCGACAAAATCAGCCTGATCAAAAACGGCGTGCTCCTGATCGGGGCCACAAACCATCCCCAGCTCCTCGACGAGGCGGCATGGCGGCGCTTCGACGAGGTCGTCGAGTTCGTCCTGCCCGACGAAGCGATGCGCGAGACGATCCTGAAAAAATTCACCCTCTCCCTCGAGTGCACGTGCGACCTTGCAGGGGTCGCCTCGCGTTCTGCGGGCTTTTCCGGCGCCGACCTGCGGATGACGATCAAGGAGGCGGTGATCTCGGCCCTGATGGACGGACGAAAAGTCGTCTCTCAGGAAGACATCGACGCAGCCCTCGAAGCGGTCTCGAACAGGGGCCTGATCCGCAACGGCTCCCGGGGATGATATGAAGGTCACGCTGCTCGGGACCGGGGACGCCATCGGGACGCCGAAGATCGGGTGCACCTGCCCGGTCTGCTCGGAGGCCCGCGCCGCCGGCCGGCAGCGCCTCAGATCGGCGACCCTGGTGGAGCTCAGGGGGCACAACGTCCTCGTCGACTCCGGCCCTGACCTGCGGGCCCAGCTCCTCGCCGCAGGATCGCCGCATATCGACGCCGTCATCTGGACACACGGCCACTACGACCACTTCATGGGATTCGGGGAGTTTTATCGGGTGCAGAAAACCCCGCCCGTCTTTGCAGCCGAACCGACGCTCGCCTACGCCGGATCGATCTTTTCTTTTCTTCGTTTCGATGGGCACGCCGTCGTTCCGTACTGCCCGTTCGATCTCTTCGGCGCCTCGGTCACGCTTTTTCCGGTGAACCACCCGCACATGCCGACCTTCGGCGTCCGCATGGAGCACGAGGGCGCAGTCCTCGCCCTGACCTCCGACACCAACGCCCGCATCCCGGACAGGAGCAAAGAAGCTCTTTCAGGCGCCGATCTTCTCGTGCTCGACGCCATCTCCCCTGCCGGCTACACGATCACGAAACACATGAACTATGCCGACGCCGTCGCTCTTGCGGCCGAGTTACACCCCCGTGCGTTCCGCTGCACCCATATGAGCCACCTCATGCCCTGGGACACGCCCAACCTCGCCATGGACATGGAAACGTTCGATCTCTGATCCTCCCTACCCCCGGAGACCGGCGATCAGGGCACCGGAAACGACGAGCACCGCACCGAGGGCGAGGACGTCCGGGTCGAGCTGGGCGAGGAGAAAGACCGAGAAGAAGATGCCGAGGAGGGGGATCACCGGAATCCCGCGGATCGAAACGGGTATCCGGAACGGCCTGACCGCACCAGGAGCCCTGAACCGCAACACGATCGCCGCGGCGTTGATCGCCATGAAGGTGAGGAAGAGGACCGCGTTGGTGGCGTTTGCGACATAGGCGATATTCCCGGCAAAGAGAAACGCCGAGGAGATCGCGCCGGCAACAACGACCGCAACCCACGGCGTCCCGAATCTCCCGTGCACGCGCCCGAGAAACGACGGGAGCGAACCCGACGTCGCCATCCCGTACGCAAGGCGGGACGCTGCGACGAGGAGGAGAAGAGCGGTGTTCGCCGTTGCAAACAGGGCGACGAGCGTAAGCGCGGCGAACGCGTTTTCGCCGAGGACTGCCCCGGCGATTTCGGCGAAGGGGGCGCTCGACGCTGCGAGCCGTTCCCACCCGAGGACCGAGACGGCGCTTACCGTGACGAGCATGTATAGCGTGCCGGCAATGCCGAGCGCGAGCACGATGGCTTTCGGGATTGTCCGCCCGGGATTTTTCGTCTCTTCGGCGAGTTTCACCATCTCCTCGAAACCCATGAAGGCGAAGAAGACGAGGGCCGCTCCTTTGAACACCCCGGAAACACCGTTCGGCATGACAAAATAGTCCACCGAACCCAGATCCGGCAGGCCGACAAAGATCACGAAGACGATCCCCCCGACCTCGATCAGGGTCATGGCGATCGCGAACAGGACGGTCTCCCTGATCCCCCTGATTGCGAGGGCCGAGAGGCCGACGATGAGGGCCAGGGCCGCCGGAACGATCGGTACGCCGGTGGCGCCGGCAACATATCCGCCAAAACCCAGCGCCACCGTCGCCGTGGAGAGGACGCCGCCTGCCAGGATCAGCCAGCCGACGACAAAGGCGGCCCGGCGGCCGAACGCCTGCGAGACGTACTCGAATTCCGCGGCCGCAACCGGGAACATGGAGGAGAGTTCAGCATAGGAGAGTGCGGTGCAGGCCGCCATGACAGCCGCGATCCCGAACGAAAGCCAGACTGCGTTTCCCGCAAGGCCGGCCGCCTCGCCGAGAAGGGCGTAGATCCCGGCGCCCAGAATGATGCCGATACCCGAGACCGTCACGCCGACAAGGCCGAGTTCCCGCCTGAGCATTCCCTCCCGCACCATGAGAGGGAGAGCGTCGCCTGAATATATAGCGGTTGACACACCAACCCGGGACAGGCGGCGCCCGGGAGAACACAATACGAAAGACTGCAGAATCGCCGAAACAGCCGGGATATTCAGGGCCGCCTCCGGTACCCATATCTATATAGTCTTCTGCCCACCACCTGTATCTACATGGATATCAAGATCCTTGAGCGCCAGGAAGACAAAGTGCGGGTGGTCCTGAAGGGTCAGGATCACACCTTCATGAACGTCCTCACCGAGGAGGTTCTCGCCGATCCGGCGGTCGATGTGGCAAAATATGTCATCAAATACCAGTTTTCCGATCCCGAACTCCTCGTCACGACGAAAGGTGAAAAAGATCCGCTCCTTGTGATCAGGGAGGCCTGCACCCGCCTCACCGCCCGGTGCGACGAACTCCTCGAACGGGTCGGCGCCCTGAACGCGGCGTGATCGAGACCGAAAAAACGGGGCCGGGTAGACGCGGCCCCGTCGGCGACCGCCGTCGTATCGGGCCGTAAATCCGCAAGAACTTTTTTTTTGCATCGTGAATACAGTCTTTTTCGCGAGAAAGACCGTTCGCGGGTGACCGTCGCCTGTCTTTTGCGGTTCGGCGCCGCCTGAAAAACTCCGGGAATAAAAAAACAGAGATGTCCGGGTCAGGATCGAAAAATCCGATCAGGCCCGCTCGGTGAAGAGGATCGAGCCTGATATCCGGGCGATCTTCACCTTCACCACCTGTCCGGGACGGGCGTTGGCGACGTACATGATATACTTCCCCATCTTCACCACGCCGTCGCCGCGCTTGGAGATCGACTCGATTTTGACGTCCAGGATCGACCCCTCCTCAAGCCTCGGTGCACCGTCGTCGGCCCTGGCGCGGCGTTTTCTCACCGGCCTGTGGCCGCCGCAGGCGTCGCAGCGAAGGATCAGCACCCGGTCGTCCTTGACGAGACGCGTGTCCGGCCGCCCGCACTCAGAACAGATCACATAGTCCTCGACATATTTTTTGATCGCCGAGGCGATCACCGACTCCTCGAACTTGCCGTTGAATACGGCGCGGTTTCCCTCGACTTTTCCGGCCGTGCCGAGTTCGCTGACGAGGAACTTCATCAGATGATCGGGGTCTCGCCTGATATACTCTGCAATCTCGATGAAATTTTCGAGGACCGTCGTCTTGCCCTCGAGATAGATCTTCCCGTCCGGGATCTGGAACCGCTCGGCTGAGTCGCTGATCTCGGTGATATTGGAATATGCTTTTTTCAGCAACTCTTCATAGGGATCTGCCATGATCTATACTATGGCGGGAATGGGATAAAAGAGATAGTGCACCTGCACGCGCTGAGATGGGTATAAAGGCGTGCAAAACCCATCGGTGTGTACATGCTGTCTGCCGAGGATCTCGCCTTCATCACCGGAACGCTGGGCCGCGATCTCTCCGATGTGGAGATCGCCTGCTTTGAAAACCTATGGAGCGAGCACTGCTCGTACCGCTCCACCCGCTCACTGTTGAAGACCCTCCCGACCGAGGGGAAAAACGTCATTCTCGGCCCGGGCGACGACGCCGCGATCGTGCGGTTTTCCGACTCGCTCGCTCTGTCCATCGGAATGGAAAGCCATAACCATCCCTCATACGTCGACCCGTACGACGGGGCCGCCACCGGGGTCGGCGGCATCGTGCGCGACGTCATATCCATGGGGTCCCGCCCCATCGCCCTGATGGATCCCCTGTACTTCGGCCCGCTCGCCTCGGAAAAAACCCGGTACCTCCTCGAACACGTGGTGGCCGGGATCGGGGATTACGGCAATTGCATCGGCGTTCCCGTGGTGCGCGGCGAGACCGTCTTCGACCCCTCGTACCAGGGCAACCCCCTGGTGAACGTCGTCTGCGTGGGCGTCGTGGACCCCGGGCGTTTTCTCACGGCGCGGGTGAAGGCGCCGGGCAACCGGCTCGTCCTCGTCGGGTCCTCCACCGGCAGGGACGGGCTCGGCGGGGCGTCGTTTGCCTCGCGGGACCTTTCCGAAGAGTCGGAGGCCGAGGACCGGCCGAGCGTGCAGATCGGCGATCCTTTCACTGAAAAACTGTTGATCGATGCGATGATGGAGATGGCGGAGACCGGGAAAGTGCTTGCCTGCCGCGATCTGGGCGCTGCCGGGCTTGCAGGCGCGTCTTCCGAGATGGCGAGCACCTTCGGGGCGCGGATCGTCGCCGACCGCGTCCACCTCAGGGAGAAGGGGATGAACGCCGTCGATATCATGCTCGCCGAGTCGCAGGAGCGGATGCTTCTCGAAGTGGCGCCCGCGGACGTCGCCCTGATGGGCGGGATCGCCGCAAAGTACGATCTCGGCTGGAGCGAGATCGGCGAGGTGATCGCAGAGCCGCGCTATATCGTGGAGTTCGAGGGCAGGACCGTCTGCGACCTTCCCATCGACCTCATCGTCGGCGGAACGCCGCCGTGCACCCTCCCGAAAGCGCCGAGGACGATCGAGACGGCATATGCGCCGCCGGCCGGAGACCTCAAGTCCCTCGCCGTCGCCGTGCTCTCCCACCCTGACGTCGCCTCCAGGGTGCTGCGGCTCGACGACGCCGCCCTGGTCCTTTCCTGCGGCTGCAACCCGCGCCACATCGCGCTTGCGCCCTATGCAAACGCCGCAAATGCCGTGTACGAGAACGCCGCAAACCTCGCCTGCGTCGGCGCCGAACCCCTCTGCATCGTGAACTGCCTCAACTTTGCCAGCCCCCTCCACCCCGAAGTATTCTGGGAGATGGAGCAGGCGGTCCTGGGCCTCGGCGAGATGGCGCGAAGAATAGACGTCCCGGTCGTCGGCGGGAACGTCTCCCTGTACAACGAGTCGGACGAGTACGGGACCGAGATCAAGCCGACGCCCTCGATCGGCATGGCGGGAAGAGGGCCGGTCCGCCGCTGGACGAAGGCGGCGGACGGCGACGTCCTCGCCCTCGTCGGAAAGACCGGCGAGCACCTCGGCGGTTCGGTGCTGGACGCGGCGACCGGCTGCGGCGGGGCGGCCCCCCCGATGGCCGACCCGGCCCTTCTCCCGCTGATCCGCGAGCGGGTGGCGGCCGACCGGTTCTCCGGGGTCACCGATCTTTCGAAGGGCGGGCTGCTCGTCGCCCTTGCAAAACTCGCTCCCGATGCAGAGGTGCGCCTTGCCGGCGAGCCCGTGACCGCCCTCTTCTCCGAGACCTGCGGCCGGTTCCTGGTCGCCGTTCACAACGAGGCCGAGCTTGTCGGGCTGCCGTACGCCGTGATCGGTGCGGCTGGCGGGGAAGGGCTCAGGATTGCCGCCGGGGACGAGGAGTTCGTCCTCTCCCCCGAGGAGATCGAGTTCTCCCTCTCCACGATCACGCGCCTGATGCGCTATTGATCAGATCGGCGAGTCCGTCGATCCCCTCCCCTTTTTTTATCGCTTTGTCGCTGAGATGGAAGGTGCCGGCGACCGCCATGCCCCGTTCCTTCAGGTTCGCGCTCAGCACCTCCAGGGTGTCGCCGGGCATCCCGCTGCTCGTTGCAAAGGCGATCGCCTGTTTTCCCTCGCAGTTCTTCAGGGCGGCGACGATGGCGTTTGCCGCCGGGGTCGGCCTGAACGCCCAGACCGGAGTGCCGACGGCGACGAGACCGTAATCTCCGACATCGATGGAGGCCGGTTCGATCTCGGCCTTTTCTCCCCGTCTCGCCCGCGGCGCTCCCCTGACATACATCATCGCCTTCGAATAGTCCGCGAGGTCTTTCACCTCGACGAGGTCGGCGCCGGTCGCCGATGCAGCCGCTTCGGCGACCAGCTTTGTATTCCCGGTGGCGGAATAGTAGACGATACAGGACTTCATGAAGGACTGGTCGCCGTGATCTGATATCTTCGTTGCGGCACCGGAAAGAGGGGGAAGTTTTTCAGTTCATACAGCGGCAGGAGCGGAGAAGATCCGGAAAAAACCGCACATTTTTCAGACAGGGAGTACCTTTGCGCGACAGATAAACGATCTGCTCAGAACAGATATATATTAAAATAACCATGTTGAGCGCCGTGGAGATCTCAAAAGGATCTCCCGGCAGAGCCCGGCCGCGTTGTCAGGACTCCGACAGGGCCCCGCACGTACCCGAAGGCATGACACTGTACTCTCTTCTGGTACTTGAAGATCTGGCCCATACCTCCAGGAAAAAGCGGAGATAGATGGAATGAATGAACGAAGGAAAATATGGGCCATTACCATACCTGTGGCACTATTGCTGCTGAGCATGGTGATGGTGGTGCCTGCAAGCGCCACAGCGTACCATTGTTACGCAGAGTGGGTGAACGATTATAGTAGCAATCCGGATTTCGGCAATTTGGTCAACAATGACGAAAATGCACAGGGTTTCTGACTCCCTGGTGGGGAAGGTATATCTATGGCAATAGCCAGGCACGGGAAAGACACTGGAAA
>JASGMW010000072.1 GCA_030156225.1 Methanofollis sp. | reverse complement strand
CGGGGGAGGAGAGACGGATCACCGAGGTGCCGAAGCAGGTGCGGAAGATCGCGGAGAAGCTGGAACTCAAGATATTCCCTAATATTTGAGGAGTTTGGGATCGATCTCACCTACGACTGGGAATACCTGCAGGGAGACGACGGGAGATTCCTCTATGTCTCGCCTTCATGCGAGCGGATCACCGGATACGGTCCTGACGAGTTCATCGCCGACCCCGGTCTCCTGGAGAGGATCATCGAGCCCGAAGACCTCCCGCGTGTGCAGGCCTACTTCCGGGACGTCAGGGAAAACAGCGATGCATCGAAGGGTGCGGACACGATCGAGTTCAGGGTTCGCAACAGGAACGGCGCGATTCACTGGATCGGCCACATCAGTTTCAGGGCATGCCTCCCGGACGGGACATTTCTCGGTTACCGGTCCAGCAACCGGGACATGACTGTCGACATCCTGGAGCGGGAGGAAAAAATGCGGAGCATCGCAGACCTCCAGAAAAAAGCAGAGCTCCTGAACAAAACGTTCATGAGCGAAAATCCGCTCGCCATGGGGGTGCTCGATCCCGCCGGAAACCTTGTCGAGGTCAATCCTGCCTTCGAACGCCTGTTCATGCGATCCGCAGCCGACCTGATCGCCACCCCGATCAGGGAGCTCGAACACCATCAGGGAGACGACCTCCTCAGGGCCCTCCAGAGCGGTGAAAAATCGAAAGGCGAATATATCAGTCGTTTCGAAAACGGGGAGAGTAAAATTGTGCTCCTCGACGCCATCGCCATCCTCGACCGGAGCGGCGAACTGGAGATCGCGCTCTACGTGTTCAGGGACGTCACGGAAAACCGGAATAAGATCGCCGAGATCGAGCGCCTCCAGAAGACGACCGGGACGATCCTGAAAGAGCACCCGATCCCGATGATCCTGCTCTCGCCTTCGCTGAACGTCACCGACTGGAACAACGCCTTCATAGACCTCTCCGGCTATCGCGAAGACGAACTCGACGGGCTGAATTTCAGAAATTTCAAGATGCTCAAAAAAGACGGCGAATCGATCAGGACGGCCATCGAGGAACTCAGAAGAGTTTCAGGCGAGATCACCCTGGAGTTCCCGGCAGGGCCAAAAGACCTAGAATACTTCTTCATCCCGCTGCACCTCGACGACGGCTCCCTTACGAGCATCATCACCGTCTACCGGGACGTTACCGAACAGCGCAGGCAGGAGCGGGAGATCAGGCAGATGATGGCCGACGCCGAACAGACGGCGCATGTCCTCAACGTCAGCACCGGGGACCTGGGCACCTCGATCAGGCGTCTCGCCGCGGGCGACCTCACGAAACACTCGGCAATCGGGGAGAGCGACCCGCTGATCCAGGTGAAAGAAGATTACAATTCCTCCCTGGACGCGATCAGAACCCTGATCGTGAACGTGGAGAAGGCGATCACCGGTCTCGAAGAGCACGTTTCCACATCGGCCGGCAACATCCAGGAGGTCAGCGCCGTTCTCTCGACGGTCGCGGAGAACAGCAGCAGTTCGGCTGACGACGCCGCCCGCCAGATGGGGGCGATCGAGGAGGTCCACCGGGAAATTTCCACGATGCTCTCGTCGATCCAGATGATCGCCGCAACGACCCAGAGCGTCAGGGAGATCGCGGAGGAAACGACGCGGCTTGGAGACCGGGCCGCCTCGCTCGGCAACCAGACAACCCTTCAGATGACGTCGGTCGAACAGGCGTCGAAACAGAACATGGAGGATTTCAACCTGCTGAACAATGAGCTGAAAGATATCGGAGCGATTACCCGGCTCATCAACGACATTACCGCACAGACAAAACTCCTCGCCCTCAATGCAGCCATCGAGGCCGCACGGGCCGGAGAGCACGGGCGCGGCTTCGCCGTCGTCGCCAACGAGGTCAAGAGTCTTGCCGAAGAGGCGAAAAAGGCAACGACCCGAATAGACGATCTGATCGAGCGGATCCAGTCCAACAGCCAGAAGACCGCGGAAAAAATGAAGACCGCCTACTCCGAGGTGCACGACGGTATCGAACGCGTCCAGGACATCATCGAACTGCTCGGCACCATCATCGAGAAGGCCGGCGACACCGCCGAGGGCGTCGTCACCATTGCACGGGAAACAGACGAGCAGGCGAGGATCACGGACAGCGTCGCCCGCTCGATGGACACGGCGACCGCCATGACCAGAAAAACGCAGGAGCACGTACGCCAGAACGCGGAACTCGTCAAAGATGTGAGCAGTTCCGCGGAGGCAGTCGCGGCGGGAGCACAGGAAATGGCCGAACTCACGGGCGCCCTCCGCGAGAAAATCGGCAAATTCACCGTCGTCTGAGGGGGTGAAGGCCCCTCCCCGATCCGGGAGAACGTATTTCTCGTACCGCCCACAAAAAACAGGGATATTCGGATGAAGCTCGGCGTACTCTGTTCGGGAGGAAAAGACTCGCTCTTTGCGTGCTGGCGGGCGATGCAGAAAGAGGAGGTCGCCTGCCTGATCACGATCGTCTCGGCAAATCCCGAGAGTTACATGTTCCACACCCCGAACGTCCGTCTCGCCGCCCTGCAGGCCGAAGCGGCGGATCTACCCCTCGTCGAAGTGGAGACAGCCGGAGAGAAGGAGGTGGAGCTGGAGGACCTCGAACGGGCGATCAGGATCGCCCGGGAGCGCCACGGCATCGAGGGCGTCGTCACCGGCGCGATCCTCTCGGTGTACCAGGCGACGCGGGTGCAACGGATCTGCCATGACCTCGGCCTCTGGTGCTTCAACCCCCTCTGGCACGCCGACCAGGAGGAGTATATACGAAGCCTGATCGGAGAGGGCTTCGAGGTGATTGTCGTCGGGGTGTACTCCGCGCCGTTCGACGAGCGATGGCTCGGGCGCCGGATCGACGCCGCCTCCGTCAAAGAACTGAAGAAGATGGCCGCGAAGTACCGCATCACCCTCACCGGCGAAGGCGGGGAGATCGAGACGTTCGTCACCGATGCGCCTTTTTTCAGGAAACGGATCGAGGTGAGGGAAGCGTCGGCGGCATACAAAAACTATAACGGCACCTACCGGATAGGATCGGCCGTGCTGGTGCCGAAATGATCCTCATCGTCGACCTCTGCTGGAAAGAGGACTCGCTGAGCAGGTACGAGTTCGTATCGCCGATCGAGGAGATCGTCAGGAGGGCGGGTTTTCCCTCTCGGACGCGGCACTTCGCCTCGGTGCAGGACGCCGACCTCAGCGGCGCCGCCGCCGTCATTCTCTGCGGGACCGCCCTCATGGACAATTTTTTTGCAGAACATCTTGAGAGGTTTGAATGGGTCCACGAGTGCACCGTCCCGGTGCTCGGAATATGCGCCGGGATGCAGGCGATTGCCGCCGTCTTCGGCGGCCGGATCGAACCGAACGCCGAGATCGGGATGACCGATGTCGACGTTGTCGGGCCGGATGCGATCTTTTCCGGAAGGGAGAGGTTTTCTGCATATGAACTCCATTCCTTCGCCGTCACCCCACCAGACTCTTTTGAGGTTCTCGCCGTCTCGGAGCGGTGCGTACAGGTGATCCGCCATGCGTCCGTGCCGATATACGGCGTGATGTTCCATCCGGAAGTGAGGAACGAGTGGGTCGTCACCCAGTTCCTCGGGCAGAACACCGGAACAGATGCCGGGTGACTCACAATCCACACATCTCAAGTGCGATGAGCAGGGCGATCGGCAGGACCACAAACAGGATCGCCACGACACAATCATACTCAACCCGCGTCGAAGATCCCACAGCAATCGAATCTGCATGCGTCTATGTGGATGATCTTCTCTATAGTGCTTCTCAGGCCCGGCGATCTGAGCAGGAGGTGAAAAGAGTCAGGCGTGCCAACCTATCCTGTCTCCCTGATGGGGCAAGAGATCAAGTCATACACTTTTGCCCTCCACCCATCCATCTATTTACCATGCCTCACAGAGATCGTACCGAAAATGCCCCGGCATAACCTGAGCCCGTCTCTCATCGCCCGTTTCTTCCATCACGAATGCCAGCGTTTCCTCAGGTACTCCGCCACCCCTCCAGTGGATCGGCGGGCGCTCGGGGTCCCTGAAGCAGTCGAAGAGCAGACTCCGGTCTCAGAACTCCTCACCAAAAAAGGCTTTTCCTGGGAGGACGAGGTCATCGGAAAAAAGATACCGGGTCTGGTCCATAGTGCGCCGGGGTCAGGTGCGTATCACGACCGGCGATTCTCAGCAGAAGAAAGCGTAACGATTCTCTCGTCCATGGAGCCGGGTTCCGGGGCGTACCAGTCCACCCTGATCGCTCCGCCGTCGTTTTACCGGCGCTACGGCATGGACAGGGACGCGTGCTCGTTCCACGAGTGTCGACCCGATCTCATCTGGTGCCTCCGTGACGGGGAACAACGCCTCCTCAGGGTCATCGACCTGAAGGCGACCGACAGCCTGAAAATATCCCACCGGATCCAGGTGGCGCTGTACGCCCTGATCCTTGACGCCGTCATGGCGGACGCCGGGATACCCGGTGCGGCCGACCGGGGCCGTGCAGGCGTCTGGCTCCAGGATGCCGAAACGCCCGGGATCGTCGATATCGGCACCGACATCCGGGTGCTCGAACACTTTCTCGCCCGCGATCTCGAACCGATCATGACCTTGCCCCCGGCGTCGCTGTCCTGGCACCTCCAGCCGAAATGCGAACAGTGTCCGTTTTTTACTTCCTGCATGAAAGAAGCGGAAGAAACCGGATCCGTCTCCCTCATCCCCGGCCTTACGGCAGGGGCGCGGGAGTTCCTCCGCAATGGCCCGGGCAGAGAAGGAACATCCCTGAATACGCTCTGCGACCTCGAATCTTTTCTGTCGTCTCCTGGTGCCGATGAAGCACTGGAATCCTGTGGATCGCTGAGAGGAAAAGGCGAATTTCTCCGCAGGCAGGTCCGGGCCGTTCTGAGCAGGCGTGTCGTGCCGCTTGACGGCGCCTCTCCGTCGCTCCCTGTCAACGAGTCCGTCGGTGTCATGCTCACCCTCCAGCGGGAACCTGTCGGCGGAAGGATCTATGCGATGGGTTTCCGGCGATTTAAAGGAAAGGACGTGTACGGTTCGCCGTTCATGGAATGGATCGGTGTCGCATCAGGGGAAGAAAAATGTCGAACGGTTGCAGGGCGTTTTGTCCGGACGCTGTATAAAGAACTCACCGTGCTCTCGGAGTACAATAATGAGAGGCCCTCTGGCGAACAAAAGTCACTTCAGACCTATGTTGCGGACAGGAGGGAGTACCGCCTTTTTCTCGACCTCCTCCGGGCATGTGCCGCCTGTCCGGAAACCGCGGATGCCGCAACCGTGCTGCTTGAGTATTATTCAGGCGTGCCTGCCGGGGAGGAGAACCGCATGAGAAAACCTGCCGTCATTCTTTCAGAGGTGATCACGGAATATGCTGCATTTCCCGGACCTGTGTTCTGCAGGCTTCCGGAAGCCCTCTCCGCCATGACCGAACCGGACTCTTCTTCCGTGCGCGTTCCTTCGGATCTCTTCTGGCCCGCCCTGAACAACGGAATGAAGGCGGATGCTATCTATCTTGCCTGGTACAGCGGCCGCATCGAAGCGATACAATGGATCGAAGATGAGATCCGGAGGCGGCTGCTGACAGGGAGCGATCTCCTTGCTGCCGTCCGCGAACGCATGACGGCACGACGCTGGCCCGACCGCTTTCACCTCCCTCAGTCCGGGAGGATCGTTCATCAGGAATGCGCCGACCTGATCTCTGCCTTGAGACGGGATACGATAGCGGCAGCGACAGAGGCACAGCACCTCAGGTGCCTTCCAGAAAGGGAGGCCCGATCTGTCGGCGGCAGGATCGGCATCAGGTATCTTGGCGGGGATGCGTGGGATGTTCTGTCCTCTCCAGATCCCGCAATGCTCGGCCAGACGAACGGTCTGCTCAACTTTCTCCTGGTCCCTGATACGCCGGCCGGGATCACTGCTGCACAGGCCTTCGACGACGGCCTGTACGCTTCGAAGACCGTGCCCCCGGGCGGAGAGATCAGGTTTGCCGGCATTACCGGGATCGAAGAATCTCCGGGAAACGTTTCCCGAATTCATCTCGCCACGCGTATGACCGGGCAACAGGGGGCCTTTTCTCCTGGAGACGGGGCCATTCTCTTCCCGAGAGCAACGGACTTCACGACGGAAACGATCATCGGGCAACTTGCCGAGTGGGACCGTCAGCCAGACAGCGATCTTCTGATGCTGATGAGAGACCCGCACCGTTTCGCACGTTGCGAAGAACCGCCGGCGATGCCGAATGATGCAGTCCTTTCCGGGTTTACAGAGAGCCAGAAGGAGGCATACCGCCACATCCTCGGGAACAGACTGACCCTCGTATGGGGCCCTCCAGGCACCGGGAAGACCCATTTCCTCGCTCATGCAATGCTCGGGTTGGTGTCATCTTCGGACGGCCCGGTCCGCATCGCTGTCAGCGCCCTCACGCATGCGGCAATTGAAAACCTCCTTTTTGAACTCAGGAACTGTACCGGGTCTTCAATGGATCTCCGTTTCACGATCGGCAAACTGGATCGGACGACGACGCCAAAGGGGCGGAACCTTCAGGTGCTCTCCCGGGATCTCCTCACGGCAGCGACCCGTATCCCGGAACGGTTCGTTCTCGGCGGAACAGCGTTGGCATTCCACAAACACAGGACGTACCTCCCTTCCTTCGACATGCTGATCCTTGATGAAGCGTCGCAGATCACGTTCGGAGAACTTTCCCTTCTTCTACCCCTTCTGAAAACCGGTGGAAAACTCATTCTCGCCGGCGACGACCTTCAACTGCCCCCCATATCAAGGACGGGCGATGGCGGGTGCCCTGAAAAATCGGATGAAGTGCAGGAGTCGGTCTTCGGATGGCTGCGGAAGCGGGACAGAGAGGAGCCGTCATCCTACACCTGCCAACTTCTTGAGAACTGGCGGATGAACGCCACGCTCTCCGGGTTTTCAGCCGAAACCCTGTACGGCCATGGTTACCGGCCGACGAACAGTTCTGTGGCTGATCGAAGGATCAGACTTGCCCCTGCGCCATCCTCCGACCCCTTTATTGCACAGGTCGTCAGTCCCGATCATCCGCTCACCGTTGTGGTGCTTGAAGATGTCAGGGCGAGTCTGAAAAACAGTGCCGAGGCCGGTCTTGTCGCGGATATTGCATCGGTACTGCGCGAGAGAATGCTCGCGCCGGAAGGAGACGGCGTCTACACGGACAGTCAAGCAGGAGACGAAGAATTCTGGCGCCGGGGACTCTTTATCGTAAGCCCTCATCATGCCCAGATTGGTGCCATCAGAAAAGAACTCTTGCAACGCCGAAACTGGAAGTCGGATCCGTTCGTGGATACGGTCGACAGAATGCAAGGACAACAGTGCGAAGCAGTGATCGTCTCATATGGCGTGAGCGATCATGAAACGGCACTCAAAGAAGCTGAATTCATCTACAGCAGAAACCGCCTCAACGTTTCGGTGACGCGGGCCCGTGCAAAATGTATCGTATTTCTCCCCCGCCCTCTTCTTGAACCCTCCTTCGAACTGCTCCAGAACGAGAGGGCGGCAGAGGGATTCAGACACATGCTCGATCTGATCGCCTTCTGCCGAACACATGGTGAAGAAAAAACCTGCACCGTCGAAAGGGCAGGGCGGGTGACGATGTTTCGAACCGGGTACCGTGATTGAAACCTATAAGAGAAGCATCACCCCACAATGCCCGAAAAATGATAAATATGGAGTCTTAATAATAAAATAAAGATATTCGGCACCCCACATGAATATAAATCTTTATAATCTTTCATGCAGAATTCTCCTATCAGGGTGAGATTATAACGCGTATCGCATTTGCACACCACAAGGGGGGAACAGGAAAGACATCGTCCTGTCTTAATATCGCAGGGTATCTTCAAAAATCCGGAGAACGCGTTCTTGTCGTGGACTGCGACCCTCAGGCAAATGCCACCTCGGGTCTCGGCATCGACCCGGCCAGACTGGAGACCAGCATCTATGATCTCTTCATGAGCAGATTCGACGATTTTTCCGAGACATCAATCGCGGATCTGGTCGTCGGAACGGCATCGGGGATCGACCTTGTCCCTTCCACCCTGGACCTTGTCGGTGCCGAACCGTACCTCTATCAGTATGAAGACCGGGCAACTATCCTGAAAGATGCATTAGGGGACATCTCGCCTGAGTATGATATGATCCTGATAGACACACCCCCAAGCATGGGGCAGTTTGTGATCAACGGCCTCGTGGCTGCGGATCACACGATTGTAAATCTCGACCCGGGCATCTTTGCGCTCGAAGGGATCGAGACGATGAACGCGATATTTCAGGACATTCGTGAGAACATCGGCGGGGATGCCAGGGCGGAGATGGCAATTATGAGTTATGGGAGGCCTGCGCAGCAGCAACAGAGAGGACGACTTCTCGCCGCAATTCTCGGGCTCCTATCTCAGCGGGAAAACAGGACGGAGCCAGAAGAGATTGATGAGCGCGTATCGGCGTCATTCATGATGGTTGAAACGGTGCCATTTTCACCGGAAGTGCCGGCAGCACAACGGAAGGGCCTCCCGATATCCCATTATGCTCCCGACTGTCCGGCCGGTCTGGCCTACAGAAAGATTGCATCAACCATCGGGCACTGGAAGAGATGAGGGGATAATGATGACAGAAAAACTGGGTAGAAAGGCACTGTTCGCCGCTCCTGCGGCACTGAACGGGAATGGTCTTGAAAAGGCTGCAGAAGTGCCGGGAACAGAATCAGAAATCGTGGAGATTACGAAAGTTCTGCAGAACGCCATCGAAGGAGGACATCAGACCGAGATCAATCCTGGGGATTACCCTGCCGACCTCAGGGATCTGGCCGAATCGGTCAGTCTTGCCGTTGGATTGATCCGTGAGCACCTGACGGCACAGTCAGGGCAGGAGATCATTTTTGCCGAGAACCCCATGCCGATGGCGCTGGTGGACAGCGACCTGAACGCCCTCAATTTCAATCAGGCATATTGCGACCTGTTCGAAGACACCCGGGAACGCCTCCTCGCCGGGACAGGAAGAAAGACAGAAATAAAACTGCTTTCAGGGGATAAAACGGAGATTGTATTTTCGAAAGGTCAGAAAACCCTGAGTGTGCTTGAGATCACCGTCGGCGATACGATGAAGATCGTCGAACAGTACGGCATTCCATGCCCTGACGAGAATGGAGAGGTCAGACAGGCGCTGTTCGTCTTCGATGACGTCACCGGGGTGCGGGAAAAAGAGAGGGAGTTGAAAGAGGAACTGGCCCGGATCGGTGAAATCCAGAACCGCACCCAGACCATTGTCGATCAAAACCCCATGCCGATCCTCATCCTCGATCCCGCGTTCACGATCACGTCATCAAACGAGGCATATGCATCGATGTCGGGGATCAGTCTCGAACGTCTCAAGGGCACGAGCGCGCGCTCCTTCAAGATCATTGAACAGAAGGGAGAAGGACTCAAACAGGCGGTCCAGCTGAAAAAGCGCTGTTACGGGGAGGTGACCGTCGATATGCCGTCGGGTGTCCATATCCTCGAACAGTACGGCATCCCCTTCCTCTCGGATGACGGAAAGATCGAGAGCATCCTTGTCGTTTATAACGATATCACCGAAGACCGGAAGAAAGAGGACGAACTGAAAGAGGAGATGGACACAATTCAGAAGCTGCAGCACCGCGCTCAGATCATCGTCGATCAAAACCCCATGCCGATCCTCATCCTCGATCCCGCGTTCACGGTCACGTCATCAAACGAGGCATATGCATTGATGTCGGGCATCAATCTCGAACGTCTCACCGGCATGAGCGCGCGCTCCTTCAAGATCATTGAACAGAAGGGAGAAGGACTCAAACAGGCGGTCCAGCTGAAAAAGCGCTGTTACGGGGAGGTGACCGTCGAT